>CBRGOK010000176.1:0-7196 GCA_967798035.1 uncultured bacterium | reverse complement strand
CCGCCTTGCCGCCCTTGAGGAGTTCCGTGCTTTCGAGCAGCGGGGCGGGACGGGAGCGCCGGATGTCCTCAGGGAGAAAGCGCGTCGTCATCCTGGGAGCGGGGGGGAGGGACTTCCACGTCTTCAACACGACGTACCGGGACCGACCGGACGTCGAGGTCGTGGCCTTCACCGCGACCCAGATCCCGAACATCGCCGGCCGCCGCTACCCCCCGTCCCTCGCCGGCCCGCTCTACCCCGCCGGGATCGAGATCCGGGACGAGCGGGAGCTCGCCACGATCCTCCGGGACCGCTCGGTCGGTGAGGTCGTCTTCGCCTACAGCGACGTCTCCTCGGCCCACCTCGAAGAGCGCGCGCGCGTGGCGCGCGAGGCGGGGGCGGGATTCCGCACGTTCGACGTCGAGCCGACGCTCCTCGAGTCGAACCTCCCCGTCGTCGCCGTCTGCGCCGTGCGGACCGGGTGCGGCAAGAGCCAGACGACGCGACGCGTCGCCGCGCTGCTGCGCGCGATGGGGCGGCGGACGGTCGTCGTCCGGCATCCGATGCCCTACGGCGACCTCGAGCGCCAGGCGGTGCAGCGGTTCGCCTCGATCGAGGACCTCGCGCGCGAGGCGTGCACGATCGAGGAGATGGAGGAGTACGAGCCGCACCTGCGCGCGGGCTCCGTCGTCTTCGCCGGCGTCGACTACGCCCGGATCTTGCGCGCGGCCGAAAAGGAGGCCGATGTCCTCCTCTGGGATGGAGGGAACAACGACCTCCCCTTCTTCCGGCCCGCGGTCCACATCGTCGTCGCCGATCCGCTCCGGGCGGGCCACGAGCTCGAGTACTTCCCCGGCCGGATGAACCTCGAGCGCGCCGACGCCGTGGTCGTGAACAAGATCGATTCCGCCTGGTCCGAGGACGTCCGGCGGGTCGTCGCGAACGTCCGGAGCGTGAACCCGCGGGCGGCGCTCGTCCTCGCCCGCTCCCCCGTGACCGCCGCCGACCCCGGCGCGATCCGGGGCCGGCGGGTCCTCGTCGTCGAGGACGGCCCGACGCTCACCCACGGGGACATGGCCTTCGGGGCCGGGGTGGTCGCGGCGAGGGCGTGCGGCGCGCGCGAGATCGTCGACCCGCGCCCGTACGCCGTCGGCTCGATCGCCGCGACCTTCCGGGCCTACCCGCGGACGGGTCCCGTCCTCCCGGCGATGGGGTACGGCGAGGAGCAGGTCCGGGAGCTCGCCGAGACGATCGAGCGCACCCCCTGCGAGGTCGTCGTCGTCGGGACCCCCGTCGACCTCGCGCGCGCCGTCCCCTTCTCGAAGCCCTCCGTGCGGGTCACCTACGAGCTCGAGGAGGCCTCCCGACCCGGACTCGCCGAGCTCCTCGCCTCCCGCCTCGGGGCGGGGGACCGGGCCGCCGCCGCCGGATGAGCCGGTCGTTCCGCCACTTCCTCTCGCTCCGGGAGATCCCGAGGGAGGACCTCGACGCGCTCTGCGCGCTCGCCCTGTGCCTCAAGCGGCGCGAGGCGGTGGCCCGCCTGCCCGGACGCGTCCTCGGGATGCTCTTCTTCAACCCCTCCGTCCGGACGCGAGCCTCCTTCGAGTCGGCGATGGCGAGGCTCGGCGGGGCCTCGATCGCGCTCGCCGCGGGTCGCGACACCTGGAACTTCGAGCACCGGGAGGGGATCGCGATGGACGGGGCGACCCAGGAGCACGTGAAGGAGCTCGCCCCCGTCCTCTCCCGCTACTGCGACGTCCTCGGGGTCCGGAAGTCGGAGCTCGTGACCACCTCCGCCACGACCGCGGAGGTGAGCGGGTCGTGGGACGAGCTCAAGCGGGACGCCTTCCTCCGCGCCCTCGCCCGCCACGCGACCGTCCCGGTGATCAACCTCGAATCGAACGCCGACCACCCCTGCCAGGGGCTCGCCGACCGGACGACGCTCCTCGAGCGCTGCCCGGGTCCGGACGGGCCGAGGGGGGTCAAGTACGTCCTCACCTGGGCCTGGCACACGAAGTCGCTCCCGATGGCGACGCCGAACTCGCAGCTCGAGGCGGCGGCCTCGCTCGGGATGGACGTCACGCTCCTCTGTCCGGAGGGGTGGGAGCTCGACCCCGAGGTGACGGCGGCGGCGCGAGCCTCCGCGGAGGCGGCGGGCGGGGGGCTGGCGGTCACGCACGACCGGGACGCGGCGCTCGCGGGCGCGAAGTTTCTCTGCGCGAAGGAGTGGGGATCGATCCGGTACTACGGCCGCTTCGACGAGGAGAGGCGCGACAAGGAGAGGCTGCGGGAGGCGTGGCGCGTGGACGGGCGGTGGATGGCCCGCACGGCCGGGGCCTCCTTCATGCACTGCCTCCCGGTCCGCCGGGGCGTCGTCGTCGCGGACGAGGTCCTCGACTCGCCCGCGTCGATCGTCGTCGATCAGGCCGAGAACCGGATGTGGGCGCAGATGGCCCTCCTCGCCTCCCTCCTCGGGGAGTCGGGGTGAGGGCGTCGCTCCTCCCCGGACGCCGGCGCGCCGGGACGAGGGCGGCGGTCCGCGTCCTCTTTGCGCGAGAGGACCACGCCCGGCACGCTCCACGCGCGACGGCGCTCCTTCGCTGGGCGGCGCAGGAGGGCGCGGCCGTCGCGGCGAGGACGCCGTCGTACCTCGAGCGCCTGATGCGGGAGAGCAAGGCGGTCCTCGCGCTCGCGCGGGGACGGCTGGTTGGCTTTGTGTTCCTCCAGGCCTGGGACGGGGGCGCCTTCGTCTCCCACTCGGGGCTCGTCGTCGACCCCGCGTTCCGGGGCGCGGGGGTCGCGCGCGCCCTGAAGGAGAAGATCCTCGTCCTCACCCGCCGTCGCTTCCCGCGCGCGGCGATCGTCTCCCTCACGCGCGCGCCCGAGGTCCTGCGCATGAACCGGGGGCTCGGCTTCCGGCGCGTCTCCCAGGCCGATCTCCCCCGGGACCCGGCGTTCTGGAAGGCCTGCCGGACCTGCCCCTACTACGAGAGCCCCGCGCGGCCGAAGGGGGAGCGCTGCTGCTGCAAGGCGACGCGCTACGATCCGCCCGGCTGCCTGCTCCCCCCTCCCCGGATCCTCCCCTGGTGACCCCGCGCGAGTTCGTCGAAGAGCGCCGAGGCGTGATCCTCGAGCTCCTGCGGCGCCTCGTCGGGATCGACAGCCGGACCGGGAGGGAGGGGGAGATCGCGCAGTACCTCGAGGGGTGGCTGAAAGTGGCGGGCCTCGAGGCGCGGCTCGAGCCGTACAAGGACCGCTGGAACGTCGTCGCCTGGTCCGGGAAGGGGGACCCGACGCTCGTCTTCTCGGGCCACCTCGACACGGTCCACCCCCTCGAGGGGGCCTGGACCTCCGACCCCTGGACGCCGGTCGAGGCGGAGGGACGGCTCGTGGGGCTCGGCTCCTCCGACATGAAGGCCTCCCTCGCCTCCGCCGCCTTCGCCGCCCTCTATCACAAGGAGCGGGGGCTCCCCGGGCGCGTCGTCCTCGCGTTCACCGTCGAGGAGGAGACGACGGGGGACGGCACCTCCGCCTTCGTGCTCGGGGCGGTGACCTCGGGATTCCTCCCTCCCTCCTCCTCGGCCGTCGTCGTCATGGAGCCGACGTCGCTGGACCACGTCTCGCTCGGCAACCGCGGCTCTTCCTTCGTCACGGTGACCGTCCGGGGGGAGGGGGGACACGGGGCGCGGCCCCATCTCGCGAAGAACCCCATCCCGAAGCTCTGCAGCATCCTCGCCGCCGTCTCGGCGCTCGAGGAGCGGTGGGCCGCGCGGTATCCCGACCCCGAGCTCGGGGGGGTGAACCTCACGCCGACCTGCGTGCGGGCGGGGGATCCCGCGCAGACGAACTCGATCCCCGAGGTCGGCTCCCTGGTCCTCGACTGCCGCGTGACGCGCCCGCTCGAGGACGCGGACTTCACGATCTTCCGGAGCGAGCTCTTGGCGTTCCTCCGGAGGTTCGAGGAGCCCGGCTACGGGATCGAGGTGAGGGAGGAGTTCGCCCGGGCCGGCCACAAGCTCCCGGCCGAGCACCCCCTCGCCCAGACCGCTCTGGCGGTGCTCCGGGACGACCTCGGGATCCCCGACGCGCGCTTTGTCCACACCCCGGCGGCGAACGACTCCGTCTACTTCGCCCGCGCGGGGCTCCCCACGATCAACAAGCTCGGGCCCGGCGATCCCGCCCAGGCGCACAAGGGGAACGAGTCGGTCGAGCTCGAGAAGGTCGTCCTCGGCGCGGTCGCCTACGCGCGCCTCGCGGAGCGCTGGCTCGCCGGTTCCGGGGAGGCGGCTTCCCCCCCCACGAACCGGTAGGCGGAGAGCCTCCGGTCCGGCGCGTCGAGGGCCGACCCGCCCTCCACCCGGCCCGCGACCGTCCGCTCGAGGAACGCGACCGCGTAGGTCCGGATCGTGTCGAAGTCCGCCTCGGTCCCGCTCCACGTCCTCGCCACGATCCCGCTCGCCGCCGGGAGGTTGAAGGAGAAGTGGGTGCCTCCCCGGATCTCGGCGAGGACCTTCGGGGCGGGGAGGCGCTCGAACGCCCGATCGAGGACCTGCGCGCGGGTCAGCCGCCCGTGGACCTCGCCCCGCTCCTTCTCCCCGAGGAGGATCATCGTCGGCACCCCCACGCCGGAGAACTCCTCCTCGTCGAAGAGGGAGAGCGCGGGGGAGAAGAGGAGGCCGGCGGCGATCCGGGCGTCGCGCTCGCCCCGGACCGCGCCGCAGAGGGCGAGGGCGGCGAAGCCTCCGAGGGAGTGCCCTCCGACGGCGATCCGGCCGCGGTCGATCGTGGAGCCGGTCTCGGGGGAAGCGAGGAGGTCGTCGAGGACGATCCGGAGGTCGTCGAGCCGGTAGCGGAGGCTCCCCCGGTCGAAGTCGCGCCCGGCCCGCGCCATCGCCGAGGCCCGCTCGAGGTAGGCGAACCGGTCGACGCGCTGGCGACCGCCCCGCAGGCGCGCGAGCTTGTCCCGGTCCTCGTGGTCGGGGCAGGCGACGATCCATCCGCGCGCGGCGAGCGCCTCCGCGAGGAAGGCCGACCCGACGGCGTATCCGCCGTACCCGTGGGAGAAGACGAGCAAGGGGTGAGCGGCCTGCGCCCGGATCGGCGCGTCGGGGGCGACGCGGCCTCGATTCGGGCCCCCGGCGTAGCGGACCTCGACCGCCTCGGCATCGGTCGGGTACCAGAGCGCCGTCGCGACCGTCCTCTCTCCTTCACCCGTCCCGTCGCGGAGGTCGACCACGCGATAGCCGACGCGGGGCGGGGGGGGAGGGGAGGCCATGCGCGGGGGGGGAGCGGGCGAGGGGGAGAACCATCCTGCCCGCGCTCAACCCGGAGGTGAAGCGCGCCCGATAAGGACCGCGTTTTCCCGGGGCTCCGGCCGATCCACGCACGGACCCCCGGCGATCCAAGGAGAGCCGAGTGGTCCCGCGCTTCCAATCCGTCTCGAGGCGACGTCCCCGTCCGCGCATCGCCCGCGGCTAGGAGCCTCCATGGAACGGCGGAGCCAGTACCGGATCGAGCTCGGGGAGAAGAGCACCGTCGAGGTGAGCATCCTCGTCAAGAACCGGCCGCTCATGGTCGGCCGCCTCCACGACGTCTCCGCCGAGGGGGCGGGGGTGGTGCTCCCGAGCCTCGCGAGCACCCCTGTCGCCGTCGGCGAGGAGGCCGAGCTCGTCTTCGTCGGCACGACGATCGTCAAGCCGCTGCGGGTCTCCGCGGTCCTCGCCCACCATCGGATCGAGGGGAGGGGGGCGGAGGCGGTCCAGCACTTCGGATTCGACTTCACGAACAAGGACGGGTTCGACGAGCTCCTGATCGCCCAGGACCTCCACGTCCTCTTCAACCGCCGCAAGACCCGGCGGGTCGAGCCCGACCCGGAGGAGCCGGTCGAGGCCCTCCTCGAGGACGAGGTCCGCGGCAAGTCGGGATCGGCGCGCGTCGTCGACCTCTCGACGGCCGGAGTCGGGCTCCACGTCACCTCCAAGGTCGACTCCCGGTTCGCCGAGGTGGAGAAGGTCCGCGTCGCGCTCCGGCTCCCGGGGATGACCGAGGACCTCCGGCTCGAGGGAAACGTCCGTCACCGCTCGGAGACGACCGGGGGAGGGATGCGGTACGGCATCGAGTTCGACCGCGCGCGGACGCCCCGTTTCGCAGAGCAGCAGGCGCTCCTCGCGCGATACGTCGCCGGCTGCCTGCGCCAGCTCCTCAAGACCGGCGCGAGGTAGCGCGCCTCGCGACGCTTCCCGGCCCGCCCGGGCCCCGGGTAGGATCGCGCCCGCTCCCCTGCCCCCCCGCGATGCGGGATCGGGAGGATGCCATGCCGCGATGCCTCGCACCGTTGTCCGCGAGCACGGATCTCGTCGCTCTCGCGTCCGCCGCTCGCGCAGGCGTGGCTTCGGCGCAGCCCCCTCGGGTGGCGTGCCGCGATGACTCCGCGCGGGGCGACCCCGTCCTGGAGGCGGCGCTCGCCTGGCTCAGGGAGTAGCGAGGCGGCGAGCACACCCCCCGGGCGCGGGCGCCGCCTCGATGTCCCCGGCGGAGCCGGGCGAATCTGGACCATGCGGATCACCCTCCGACTGATCGTCTCCCTGGTCGTCGTCGTGGCCGCGGTCGCGGCCACCTCGGCCTGGATCCACGTCGGCCAGGACCGCGCGAGCCGGCAGGACGAGCTCGAGAGACGGTCCCGCCTCCTCGCGCTGCCGCTCCAGGAGGTCGTCGAGCCCCTCGTGCCGGATGGGACGTCCCCGAGGCTCCAGGAACTCGTCGAGAAGTACGCGAACCGCGAGCGACTCGCCGGCGTCGCCGCGTACGACCGGGAAGGGCGCCCGCTCGCGATGACTAACGCGCTCTCCGGAATGCTCGCCCACCCGCCAGATCCCGTGAGGGACGCCCTGTCGAGATCGGTCGACGCGAGCGAGTTCGTCGAGATCGGCGGGAAGGAGTTCCACCTCTACGCCCTTCCCCTGACGCACAACGAGAGGGTGGCCGGCGCGCTCCTGATCGTCCACGACGCCTCCTTCATCCAGGCCCAGCTGCGGCAGATCTGGCTGCACGCCTTCGGTAGGGTCCTCGCCCAGTCCGCGCTCATCACCCTCGTCACGCTCCTCGTGATCCGGTGGAGCATCTTCGGCCCGATCTCGCGGATGGCGGAGTGGATGCGCGCGCTCCGCTCGGAGGGGGAGGTGCGCCCGCCCGAGGTGCCCAAGGGGGACCTCTTCGCG
>CBRGOK010000175.1:0-7197 GCA_967798035.1 uncultured bacterium | reverse complement strand
CGTTCCTCCCGCACGGACGAGCGAGGGAGGTTCGAGGTCGAGGGACTCGAGGGAGGAGCGTTCCGCCTCCTCGCCCGCCGCGACGGCTTCGTGCCGGGCGCCGTCGGTCCGATCGACCTCCCGAAGGCGGGCCTCGTGGAGGGGATCTCGATCTCCCTTTCCAGGGGCGGAGCAGTCGAGGGATCCGCGCTCGGGACTGGAGAAGTTACGTTCGAAGGAGGGAACGTCCTCGCCAGGTCGCTCGAGGACTCGGCCCAACAGAAGGATGCGCCCATCGGTGCCCAAGGCCGCTTCCGGATCGAGGGGCTCGCGCCGGGGAAGTGGACGATCGTCGCCACGCGCCGCGCGCGTGCCGGGGAGGACTGGCGGGGACCGTGGGCGGAAGCGCTCCGCGCGGTCGCGGTCGTCGAGGAGGGGAGGACGACCGAGGTCGACTTCGGGGCAGTCGTGCCAGGCTGCCGCGTCCGGATCCGCGTCCATCGCGGCGAGGAGCCGATCGCGCGCGCGCGCGTCCGGTTGCAGCCCTCCGGCCCCCCTTCGGATGCCTGGGCCCTCGCCCTCGGGGAGATCGAGGGCGAGACGGGGGAGGGCGGGAGCGCGCTGTTCGACAAGGTTCCTCCCGGAGCCGCGTACCTGAGGGTGTCCCCTGGCGCCGAGTCCGCCGAGACGCAGCGCTCGATCGTCGTCCCCGCCGAAGGAGAGAAGAGCTTCGATGTTCCCCTTAACGGCGGGGAGATCCGGGGCCGGGTCCGCGAGCGGGAAGGTGGGGCCCCAGTGGAAGCGATCGCGGTACACGCAGAGTCCGTCGAGGGCGCGATGGGCGAAGCTCGTCTCGAAGCCGAGTGGAGCGCCGAGACGGACGCCGAGGGGCGGTTCCGCGTGCGAGATCTTCCCGCAGGTTCCTACTGGGTGATCGCCGGGCACCTTCCGGGTTCCTTCTGGTCTCCGAAGGGGAAAGCGGACGAACTCTTCGCGCCTCCGGTCGGGCCGGTCGAGGTCCGAGAGGGGGCCACCGTCGACGTCGAGATCCCCGTCGTCCGGGGAGGGCGCGCGGCTGTCCTCGTCCTCGACGCGGAGGGGGCCCCGCTCGAGGGCGTGCGGGTGCACGTCCGGCCCGGCGGGGGCGAGGCGCCTCCCATGTTCCGGTGGGGCCAGGGCGCGACCACGGACGCCCGCGGGATCGCGCGCATCGGGGGGATCGTCCCGGGACCCCACTATGCCTCGGCGCACGTGGGGAGGTCGGGCGAGCAGGTCTCCGATGTGCAAGAGATCCGGAGCGGGGAAGAGACGGAGTTCCGCGTCGTGTGCCGCGCCGGGACGCGCGTCCGCATCGCATTCGTCGGGGAAGACGGTGCGCCCGCCCACCGGGCGATGCCTCGACTGCGCGACGGGAAGGGACGGGAACTTCTCTGGTGGTCCGTGCGGGCGGAGAACCGCGAGCCGGGGGAGGAGGGGAAGGAGGTCGTCCTCCTCGCTCCGGGGGAATACACGATCCTCCTCGGGGAGAAAGCCTTCCCGATCCTCGTCGGGGAGCGGGGTCCGCAGGAGGTCGTTATCCGCGTCGGCTTCTAGGCGGGCGGAGCCGCCTGAGGCGGGATCGCCTCCACCTATGGAGGCGGGGAATGGCCTTGTGCTTTTCCGTCGGACCCGCTACGACCCCTGCCGTTCCAGGTTAGGTAGCCTCTCGGAACCACCGCGACCCGCGCGAGGAGGGAGCCTCGCCGCGGGGGAAGGGCACGCCCCGCAACGGGCACCGCGGCTGGGGAGAGGCCTCTTCTCTCGGGAGCCACTCCATGGGCGCTCTCCTCCTCGCGCTCGCACTCTTTCAACCGGTCGGCCAGGTCTCCGTCCTCAACGGCACCGGCTACCCGAGGAACGAGAGGGTGAAGTTCGCGATCCCCGCGGCGCCCGGCGTCCTCCAGCCGAGCACGGGGATCACGATCGGGGGGGTCCCCTCCCCCTACCGCGCCGTCTCGCGCTGGCAGGACGGGAGCGTCAAGTGGGCGAGCGCGACGCGGCTCGTCTCGCTCGACCCGTACGAGGAGCAGACCCACGACGTGGAGTTCGTGGGGACGAACCCCGCCGGTTTCCCTGCGCTCCCCTTCCTCACCCCCGCCGTGCTCACCGTCACGGTCAACGGGACCGCCTTCTACGCGGGGTCCTGGTCGATCCTCGACGCCACGCCCGATCGGATCTGCTTCCTCTCGACGACCACCGTCGGGCCGACCAACGCGGCGCTGCGGATCCAGATCTTCGCCGAGGTGCTCGCCGGGCAGAACTTCGGGAAGCTGACCTTCGTCGTCGGGAACGACGCGCTCGTCCGGAACAACGCGGCTCCGATCGCCATCTCGATCCTGAAGCTGCGGATCGACGGCGGGGCCCTGGCGCCGCTCTACGGGAACGCCCACCAGGTCGTCCCGGTCACCCCGCTCGTCGAGTACTCCTTTCCCCTCGGGACCCTCGGGGACGGCCAGCGCTGGGCGACTCGGTTCGCCTGGGCCGGCATCGGCTCGGACTTCGTCTCCTTCGCCCTGAGCGCGATGTACCCGCTCTATGGCCTCCCCGATCCCGTCTGGGTCTCCCAGTCCGGGGCGGCGGGCCTCTACGGGACCCTGAAGGATCCCGCCGGCGCGACCATGGCGTCGAGGATCGCCGCCGAGGGGTCGGCGCAGGGCTGGCTCGCCACCCCGCGGCCGGACCCGTGGGACAACCTCGGCTTCCTGATGAAGGACGAGGGATCGAGCGGGCCGCACGGGGGGTGGGGGAAGCTCGCGCTCCACGACCTCTACCGCACCCGGGCCCCCTCGCTGCTCCGGAAGTTCGACTGCCTGGCGATCACGCAGGCGAGCCATCGCAACGACCACTACTACCCCTTCCGGTTCGAGGACTACCCCGGGGTCTCCACGCTCGCCGGTTGGGTCTCGCCGCCGCTGCGCCCGCAGGGCGCGTACTCGACCCACATCACCGGGAACCACGGCTGGATCGGGAGGGACGAGGCCCACTCCGAGGCCGGGATCCTCCACGAGGTCGTGGAGCTGACGGGAGACGAGTACCTCGCCCTCGAGCTGTGGCAGATGGGGGAGTTCTGGGCGGCGTACGAGGGGCCCGGAGGGCCCAGCGGGGCCTTGGCCGGAACGTTCGGGGAGGGGAGGGCGGTGAGCCGCCCCCTCGAGAACGCGCTCCGGGCCTTCTTCGTCGGACCGGAGGGCTTCCGCCAGGATTTCCTCGACCGGATCGATCTCTGGATCGTCGCGAAGCTCGTCCCGGACCGGGGCGTGGTTCCGGTGCCCGGGGGGCCGCCGAAACGGGCCTTCTCGATCTACACGGGCCCGAAGTGGCTCACCTGGTGTCCCCAGTTCCAGCCGGCGTTCCCGGGGTACTGCCCCCCGTCGGGGATCGCCTATCCCTACTCCGAGGCGATGGTCCCCTCCGTCTTCGTCCGGATGGCGGAGCTCCTCGGGACCAGCCCCGCCTACGAGGGGGTCCTCGAGGACATGGAGCGGCTCTTCGTCGGGATCTCGGTCCTCGGCGGCTACCAGACCGTGGAGTCGAACGACGGGCAGGACATCGTCGCCGGGGGGCCGATCCTCGGCGTGTGGGCGTACGCCTCGTTCCGCGGGCTCGCGCGCAGGGCCGAGGACAATGGAGACGTCGTCTCCTTCCTCATCCTCGACTACGTTGCCGACCTGATCGAGAGCGGCGCGGCGGGGGACCCCGCCTCCCAGGTCTGGCTCCAGTACTGACCGGCTAGAGCCCGACGGTCACCCGCAGGCCGTTCGAGAGGGCGACCGACTGCGGCGCGCCCGGATCGAGGACGCCGACCTGGGCGTAGGCCGTCTGGCCCGCGAGACCCGGGGCGACGAGCCAGGGGAGGGCGAACCCTCCCTCTCCCGGGACGCCCGGCGTTCCCCCCAGCACCAGGGGGATCACGACCAGCGGATTCGTCAGGAGGGTCCCTCCGAGGATCGGGACGCTCCACTCGTTCGTCCCGAGGACGAGGACCGCGGTGGCTCCCCCGAGTCCCCCGGTGACCCGCACGTCCGCCCCCGAGTTGGGCCGGATGGGACCCGCAGCGCCGAGGGTGGGGATCGTCGCCCCGGAACCCGCGAGGCCCGTCCCGAACTGGCGGCGCAGCCCCGCCGCGAGGCCCTCGAACCGGCGGTTGCGCACGACGTCGTGGGAGACCGAGTCGATGTCCCCGTCGCCGTCCACGTCGGCGACGCTGGTGGCGACGACGGTCTGGGAGACGGGAGGAGCGAAAGAGAGACCGGGTCCGAGCCTCCGGTAGATGTCGACGCCGTTCCCTCCGCCGAAGGAGCCCGGGCTCGCCACGACGTCGAGGAACCCGTCGACGTCGAGGTCGATGGCGAGGAAGGAGCCGAAGCCGGTCGGCGGGTTCGACCCCATCGGGAGGACCAGCGTCGCCGCGAAGCCGCCGAAGCCGTCGTTCAGGTGGACGGTCCTCCCCGCGTGGGCTTCCCCGACGTCGAGGTCGCCGTCGCCGTCGAAGTCGACGACGGCGATCTGGTCCCCCGTGTGGATGTCGGGGGCGATCGGCCCGACCGGGGGCCCGAACGCGCCCCCTCCCAGGCCGTAGCGGATCCCGAGCGGGCCGCTGAAGGAGCCCGGCGGGGGGCCCGCCCCGAGGAGGTCGGGCAGTCCGTCGCCGTTCATGTCGAGCACCTTCTTCACGTTCTGGCTGGGGAGGGAGAGAGGAGAGTTGAAGAAGCCCGTCCCGTCGTTCCACCAGATCACGCTCGCGATCGGCTGCACGAAGCGCCGCAGGACGAGGTCGAGGTCGCCGTCCCCGTCCGCGTCGGCCGCGATCGAGAAGCTCGAGGATAGGCCGATCTGCCACTCGGGGATCCCGTTGACGATGGGGGAGCCGGGGACGACGGAGAAGTCCGCGCCGGGCGCCCCCGCGGGCCCCCCGTCGACGAGGACTCCCCCCCCGTTGTTCTCGAGGCGGCGCATCGCGAGGAAAGCGCCCCCCCCGGTCTGCTTGACGATGAGATCCGCGTCCCCGTCCCCGTCGAAGTCTCCCGGCCAGCCGGGCGAGACGAACTGCGTTCCGGCGGGAGGAGGCGGCGCGGCGAGCGTCGTCGGAGTGTAGGCGCCGTCGCCGCTGCCCCGGTGGAAGGTGCCGAGGCCGAAGGAGAAGTCGGGGTCGGCGTCCCCCTCGGCGTCCGTCGCCGTGCGGCCCGACTCGATCGCGGCACCGAGCGTGGGGTAGGCCTGCGGGCCCGAGGCGTCCGGGGAGTAGTAGACGCAGCGCCCCCCGACGAGGTCGAGGTCGCCGTCGGCGTCGAGGTCGAGGGCGCCCGCGATGTGGCGCGAGCCGACCCCCTGGATCAGGAATGCGGGCGCGAAGGCGCCGGTCCCGTTGTTGCGCGAGACCCGGAAGGAGGAATTGGCGTCGTTCGGAGGAGGGGGGCTTCCCCCGCCGCCTCCGCCTCCGCCGCCTCCTCCTCCCCCGCAGCAGATCCCGTCGAGGTCGCCGTCCAGATCGATGTCGACGAGATCCGTCGCCGGCCCTCCCGCCGTCCAGGGCTCCGCGACGAAGCTCGCGGGGCCGGCCCGTCGCAGCACCTGGTACTCGGTCATCCGGAAGACGACCAGGTCCACGTCCCCGTCCCCGTCGACGTCCCCGGCCGCGGGCATCGGGTCGATCACCCCGGGCATGGGGAAGTCCTGCGGCGTCTGGACGGCCCCGCCGAGGACGGGGAGGAGGCGCAGCGTCGTCCCCGCCGCATCGGTGATGCAGGCGACGAGGTCGGGCGCCCCGTCGCCGTTCACCTCCGCCGTCAGGATCTGGTAGGCGAGAGAGGAGAGCGGAGCCGGGGAGAGAGGGAAGGTCGAGGCGAGGAGGGGGGGCGAGATCCCCTGGTCGACGTAGATCCGCAGCTCGTTCGTGACGACGGCGACGTCGGTCGTCCCGTTCCCGTCGAAGTCCGACACGGCGATGGCGGCGGCGTTCGAGTTGAGCGTCACCGTGAAGAGGAGCGAGGGGTTCCCGCTCCCGCTCGAGAGGTACCAGCGCAGGTTCGTCCCCGCTCCGACGACGAAGTCCTGGAGGGCGTCCCCGTTGAGCGAGAGGACGGCGATCGGGGCGATCGGTCCCAGCCCCGTCGCGACGGAACCCAGGGGGAGGGTCCAGGACGGGTCGAGGCGCCCGGCCCCGTCGTTGATCCAGGACTGGAGGGTGGCGGTGCTCGTCGCGTCCCACCAGACACCGAGCGCGTCGGGGAACGCGTCGCCGTCCAGGTCGGGGAGCGCGTCCATCCGCTGGAGCGGGCCCGCCACGACGAGGGGGGCGTCGAAGAACGCGGCGGACTCCTGCGCCGCGGCCGGAGCGGGGGCGAGGAGAAGGAGGGCGATTCCCGGCGCGGTCGACTTCATGCGGAGACTCCTCTCTGCTCGGGGAGCCGAGGACGGGCCGGAGGCGTGCGTCCTGCGCGTCGCGGGAGCCCGACTCTAGACCGAGAGCCCGGCGATGCAACGCCGGGCCTTCCGCAGGGCGCCTGTGGGGGGGCGCGGGAGGGGGGGGCGTCGGGGGGAGATGGAGCGGGCCTAGATCGGCCCCCGCTCCCCGCGACCGGCGAGGGGGGAGGGCCCCTCGACCATGTCCTCCTGGGCGCGCTCGAGGGCGCGCAGCGCCCTCTCGATCCGCGCGCGGCGCTTGAAGGCGAAGCAGGCGTCCGAGGCCTTCCCGAGGAGGGAGACCGCCTCGCGCAGCGCGGTCGACGCGGCGGGGTGGAGCCCCGCGCACTCGAGGACCTCGACGCCGTCCCTCGCGTCCGCGATGGCGAGTCGGAGGAGCGCCCGCGCGGCGCGGGCGTGCCCCTCCTCCTTGGCGCTCACGGCGAACTCCGTCGAGGAGCGGATGTTCTCGAGGGCGTTCATCACCCGCAGGAACGCCGCGACCGCGCCGACCTGCGTCGCGTCGAGGCGGATCGCCACGCCGGTCCTCGGGTCGGCGAGGAACCGCCCGGCGGGGGAGTTGTTGAAGGCGGGGCTGTTGTAGAACCCGACCGCCTCCTCGAGGGTGCCGATCGCGTTGTTGTGGAAGAAGGGGGCCGTGTCGGCCGCCTCGACGAGCGAGGGCGTGTTGAAGGTGCCGTCCCCGAATCCCCCCCCCGGGTTCGGCGCCGACCCGAGTCCGCCGTCGGGGGGATTGCTCGAGGCGTCGACCAGGTC
>CBRGOK010000174.1:0-7197 GCA_967798035.1 uncultured bacterium | reverse complement strand
GGGTCCGCCTCCGGGATCCCGAGGAGGTCGACGGGGAGGTCCGGGAGATGCTGCGCCGGGCCTATGCGGTCGGCTGCCAGGAGCACCTGCGGGAGCGACGGGAGGGGTCGATTGCGACGCCGGAATCCGCCGGCTAGCGTCGCCCCCATGCCCGCCGCTTCGATCCGTGCTCGCCTGGAGCTTCCCGACCCCGCGGTCGCCCGCGACCGCCTGAAGGCGCTTCTGCGGGAACGATCGCTCCGGGAGGGGGTCGACATCGTCCTCGCCTCCGGAAAGAGGAGCGACGTCTACGTCGACGGCAAGCAGGTGACGCTCGAGGGGGAGGGGCTCCTCCTCGTCGCGTCCCTGATCCTGCGGCAGATGGAGGGGGAACGCGTCACCGCCGTCGGCGGGCTCACGCTCGGGGCCGACCCGATCGCCTCGGGGGTCGCCCTCCTCTCCCACCTCGCGGGCCGGCCGCTCCGGGCCTTCCTCGTCCGGAAGGACCCCAAGACCCACGGGACGAAGCGCTCGATCGAGGGGGGCGTCGGACGGGAGGACCGGGTCGTCCTCGTCGACGACGTGATCACGACCGGCGGGTCGGTCCTCAAGGCCGCCGAGGCGGTGCGGGCCGCCGGCGCCGAGATCGCCTTCGTCTCCGTCGTGGTCGACCGGGAGGATCCCGACGGGGCCGCGGCCCTCGCCCCGCTCGACTACCGCCCGATCTTCCGCCTCTCCGAGCTGCGGACCCGGCCGTGACCTCCCGGAAGGACGTCGAGACGAAGTGCCCGCACTGCGGGACGCGGCTCCTCGTCGACGTCGCCACGGGACAGGTGCTCCGCAAGGAGGTCCCGGGGCAGTCGGGGGAGAAGCCGAAGGCCGAGCATTTCGACGACGCCCTCCGCCAGCGGGGGGAGCGGAACCGGAAGCTCGACGACGTCTTCGGGGGGGCGGTCGAGGAGGAGGCGCAGAAGAAGAAGCGCCTGGAGGAGGCCTTCGAGCAGGCGAAGAAGCGCGCCGCCGAGCAGGGGGACGAGGGGCAGCCGCCGCCCGGTTTCAATTGGTAGGCCGGCCCGGGCGCGCCGGGCGCACGCTTTCCGGACCGGGGTCGATCCGCTACCCTCATGTTCCGGGCCGCGCGCCGGCGGCGCGGCGACTGACGCGAGGGAAGGCCAGCGGAGCGTGCGATGCGTTCGTGGATCCTGAAGACGGAGCCCTCGGAGTACTCCTTCGAGCGGCTGATGGCGGAGGGGCGCACCCGCTGGGACGGCATCACCAACAACCTGGCCCTCCTCCACCTCCGCGCGATGCGCCGGGGCGACCGCGCGATCGTCTACCACACCGGGGACGAGCGTTCCGCCGTCGGGACGGCCCAGATCACGCGCGACCCTTACCCCGACCCGAACGCCGGCAACCCCCGCATCCTCGTCGTCGACGTCGAGGCGGGGGAGCCCTTCCCGAAGTCGGTCCCCCTCGACGTCTTCCGCCGGGAGCCGCTCCTCGCGACGACCGACCTCGTCCGGATCTCGCGCCTCTCGATCGTCCCGATCACGGACGAGCAGTGGAGCCTGGTCGAGCGCCTCGCGGGGGTGCGCCCCCGCCGCAAGGCGAAGAAGGCCCGCGTCTGATCCGCCGCTAGTCCCGGTCGAAGATCCGCAGCGTCCCCGCCTCGTAGTGGAGGAAGTCCGCCAGCCGCTCCGTGCGGCCGCGGAGCGCGGGGGCGAGGCGGGCCTCGCCGGTCGCGAGGACCTCCCCCTCCTCGCTCCGGATCTCCCCGGCTGCTCGGATTCCCTCCTCGCGACCGTCCCGCGCGCGCGCCGCGAGGAGGAGCGGCGTCCCGGTCGGCACGGGGCGCGCGAAGCGGACGGAGAGCTCGACCGTCACGCAGAAGCGCCGCAGCGCGACCATCGTCGCCCAGGCGAGGGCCTCGTCGAGGAGCGCGGCGACGATCCCGCCGTGGGCGGTGCCGGGGTAGCCCTGGAAGCGGTCGGGAATCTCGACGCGCCCGACGACCTCCTCGCCGCTGCGCTCGAGGCGCGCGCGGAATCCGTGCGAGTTGTCGCGGCCGCAGACGAAGCAGTCGCGGGAGAGGGGAAGCGGTCCGTCGGGAAAGGTCTTGCGCTCCATCGGAGTCGTACTCTCGCAGATGTCCTCCCCGCGCGCACGGCGGGCGCGGCGGGCTTTACGGCCCACGGATCCCGTGTTAAACGGAAAGGGACTCGTCGGAGGCTTCGCGTCGCCGGTCAGGCACGAAACGGGACGCGGCCTCTCGCCGGGGGAACGCCGGGGCAAGAATGGACGGAGACGCAGATCGAGAGACGCTCGTCGGGAGGCTGGAGCGCATCCTGCGCCGGCTCGGGCACGATCCCTGCACCTTCTCCTTCCTCGCCTACACGGGAAGCCTCGGCGGCGACTTCAATCGCCACGTCCGCGCGCGCTGCGCGGTCCGGCCCCTCCTCCTGCCGGACGGATGGACGAACCGCGACGAGCCCGACCCGGGCGCGCCGCTCGGCCTCGCCGAGTTCTCCCTCGCGGGCCGGACGGGCTACCTCTACGCGGACTTCGTCCCCGACTCCCTCGGGCCGAGCCTCCTCGTCGTCGCCGCGGCGCCTCGCGGGCCCTGGGTCGAGGAGCTCCGCGCCGAGTTCCTGCGGGCCCGCGCGCGCTCCTTCGAGGGGAGCCGGTTCGCCTACAAGAACGGCTGCTGGACGCGCTTCGAGCCGGAGCCGGCGCGCTTCGCCGACCTCCTCGCCAACCCCGACTTCCTCGAGGACTTCCGCGGGAACGTCGACCACTTCTTCGGCGCGCGGGGCTACTTCGAGAGGAACCGGCTGCCGTACCGGCGCGGGTTCCTCCTCTGCGGGCCGCCGGGCAACGGCAAGACCCTCCTCCTGCGCGTCCTCGCCCACGAGTACCCCGCCGTCGCCTTCGTCGTCTTCGGCGAGGGGCAGCGCAACCCCGACGACGACGACCTCGACGCGTTCTTCGACAACTGCCCGCTCGGCAAGGACACGCCGCGCTTCCTCGTCTTCGAGGACCTCGACTCCCTGTTCGGCGAGCAGCGGATCTCCCTCTCCCACTTCCTGAACCGCATCGACGGCCTGAAGCCCCTCGCCGGGACCCTCCTCCTCGCGACGACGAACCGGCCCGAGGCGGTCGACCCCGCGCTGATCCGGCGCCCGAGCCGGTTCGACCGCGTCTGGCGGCTCGGCGATCCTCCCTACGCGCTTCGGCGCTCCTACCTGCTCCGGCTCTTCGGCGAGGAGGCGGTGGGTCTGCGCGAGGGGATCGACGCCGCTGCCCGCGACTCCGAGGGCTTCTCCTTCGCGATGATCCGCGAGGTGTTCCTGTCCGCCGGCGTCCTCGCGCACGCGGCGAAGGCGCCCGCCGTCCACTCGGAGCACCTTCGTCTCGCCGTCGATCGGATGCGGGAGCAGGACCACTTCACGCGCCGTCCCGCGGAACTCTCGCCCGAGCCGGTCGGCTTCCGCGTCGGTGCCGAGGAGCCGGCGGAGACCGCCGCGGGGAAGGGGGCGGAGGCGCCCCCTCCCGCCTAGGCCCCGGGCCACCTCGAACCGGGACGCCGTCTCGGCGTCGGAGGGAGGGCGCCCACCGGACTCCCCATGCCGACGCCTCTCCCCGGCCTGGTCTTCCTCGGCCTCCCTCTCCTCGCCGCCGTCGCGGCGCCTCGGGGTTCGCAAGGGGAGTCCCGCCCCGCGGAGGAATCGAGCCGACCCGGGATCTACGCCTGCGTCCCCGACCATCCCTGGGAGCTCGTCCACCGCGCGCTCCTGGTGCGGGAGGGACCGGGCGGCCGCGAGGTCGGCCTCGACGAGATCGACCCTCTCCTCTGGTGGGGGACCCGTTACCTCCTCGAGGAGCCGGCCTTCTCGCGCGCGATGTCCGCCCTCGACGGCTTCCTCGCGACGAACGCCGAGCGCCTGCTTCCCGATCCGCTGAAGCGCGTCGTCCTCCAGCGCGACCTCTGGGCGGTCTTCGACTGGCTCGCTTCGAGGCCCGAGGAAGACCGATCGCGCGCCGAGGAGCTCGCCAAGCGCATCGCGCGCGCGATGCGCCGTGTCGCCCTCACCTCGGCGGAGAGCGGCTCGCTCCCCGACAATTACGCCGCCGCCGTCGCCTCCCGGGCGTTCCCGCCCGGGCGCACGCCGGGGGAGAGGAGCGAGCCGTTCCTTCCCCCCGACCTGCTCCGGCTCGACGGGACCTGGGTGCGATTGAGGGACGAGGGCCCGGAGCCTCTCGCGCCTTCTCACCTGCATCACGTGGACGGCCGCTCCATCTTCCTCGTCTGCCTGCGGCTCCCGGGCGGGCGCGAGAGGACCCTCGAGTATCTGACGAAGATCCGGGGGTTCCCGGATCCCGTCGTCCTCGAGGAAGGGGTTCCCCGGCTGAATCCCGGGCTTCCCCAGTTCGCTCCGGGGACGATGGTCGCCCTCGTCCGCCAGGCGCTCGCGATCGACGCTCGGGGCGACCTGCACGCGACGCCGATCACGGAAAGCGTTCAGCTGCGACTGTTCGGCTCCACGGAGGCGCCGCCGGACTCGCTCGCGGGCGGCCCCGAGCTCTTCCCCGCCCAACAGGTCTTCGAGTTCGTGCTCCGTCGCGGGCCCCTCTTCTCGGGAATCGCCGGGGGCCTTCGACCGATCGGGAGGGACGAGAAGGGGTTCGCCCTCTTCAACACGCATGGATACGACCCGTTGGAGGCGAGCCACGGATCCGGAAGGGAGCCCACCTCCTCCGTCCTCGGGAGGTGCGGGTCCTGCCACGCCCACCCCGGGATCTACTCGGTGAACTCCTTCACGCGGATCGCCACCGGTCCCGGCACGATGCGTTTCGTCGAAGCGCGACAGCACCCGAGGCGTCTCCACCCGCTGGAGACGGCGCCACCCTCCAGCTACGAGGTTGCCTGGAAGCAGGAACGCGCGAGCTTCGGGTACCTGCGCGGCCTGTGGGCCGCGCTTCCGCGCTGAACCGCTACGCGCCGAGGAGTCGCTTCACCTCCGCCTCGAGGTCGGCGAAGGCGCGCGCGCAGTCGCGGTGGGAGGGCTCGTCGGACCGGTGAAACTCCCCGCCCGGATGGACCCAGCGGATCCTCCCCTCGCGGTCGAGGAGGAAGGAGACCGAGGTGTACTCGCGCCGGTGGCCGAGCCACCAGCGCCGCAGGACTTCCCAGTCCGGGTCGACGGCGAGGGGGAGCGGGAGGCCGAGCGCGGCGGCCGCCTTCTTCACCGCCTCGTCCTCGACGGGGCCGGGCCGGGGCTTGGGATGGTAGATCGCGAGGAGGCCGAGCCCCTTCTCCCCGTAGCGCCCCGTCAGTTCCCGGATCGCGGGGGCGCTCCGCTCGCACAGGACGCAGCCCTCCGTCCACCACCGGACGAGGACCACCTTCCCGCGGAAATCCTCGATCCGCGCGGGCGCGCGGCCGATCCATCGGAGCCCGTCGAGCGAAGGAGCGGGCTTCCCGAGGAGCTCGTCCCCCTCGCGAGCGGGGCGGCTCTGGAGGGCGAGGAGCGGGAGGAGGAGGAAGGCCCTCACGGCTCCGCCTCGACCTCCGCCGGGCGCTCGCCCTGGGTCGCCCGCACCACGGTGTGGATGCCGCCCCGGACGCTGAAGTCGGCGACCACCTCGATCCACTTCGGCGCCGCCGCCTCGACGAAGTCGTCGAGGATCCGGTGGGTCACGTCCTCGTGGAACGCCCCCTCGTCGCGGAACGACCAGAGGTAGAGCTTGAGGGACTTCAGCTCGACGCAGCGCGGGCCGGGGACGTACCGGAAGCGGAGCGTGGCGAAGTCGGGCTGCCCGGTCTTCGGGCAGAGGCAGGTGAACTCCGGGCACTCGAGGCGGATCTCGTACGTCCGCCCGGGTCGCGGGTTCGCGATGGTCTCGAGGGATCGAGTCGGTCGGCTCGGCATCGGCACCGTTACAGCACACCTGGAGGGGGAAGGCAACCCGAGCGCGCGGTCAGAAGCGCTCCGCGTCGTTCCGGGGAGCCATCTCCCAGACCGGGGCCGACTCCCCGTTCACCGTCGCGCCGCCGTGCGCGAAGGTCGCCGCCCTCTGGAGGAACTCCGCGGGGAAGTCGAGGGTCGGTTTCGACACGGCGTCGAGGGCGGCGATCTGCTCCGGGAGGAGGCGGAGATCGAGCGCGCCGATATTCTGGTCCAGCTGCGCGGTCGAGCGGGCGCCGATGATGCTCGAGGAGACCCCGGGCCGGGACTGGACCCAGGCGAGCGCGACGCGGGCGGGCGAGGAGTCGACCTCCCCGGCGATCCGGACGAGCACGTCGATGACGGAGTAGGCGCGCTCGTCGAGGGCGTCCTCGACCCAGGCGCCGCGGTCCGCCTTCGGGCGCTTGCCGCCCTGGCGGGTGTACTTGCCGCTCAGGACGCCTCCCTTGAGGGGGCCCCAGGGGGTGATGCCGAGCCCCATCTCCAGGGCCATCGGGACAAGCTCCCCCTCGACGGTGCGCTCGAGGAGGGAGTACTCGATCTGGAGCGCGGCGAGGGGAGCCCACCCGCGGAACGCCGCGATCGTCTGGGCCTGCGCGACCTTCCAGGCCGGCGTGTCGGAGAAGCCCACGTAGCGGACCTTCCCGGAGGAGACGAGGTCGTCGAGGGTCCGCATCGTCTCCTCGATCGGCGTGTGCCGGTCCCAGGTGTGCATCCAGTAGAGGTCGATGTAGTCGGTCTGCAGACGGCGGAGCGACTGCTCGCAGGCCGCGAGGATCGACTTCCGCCCCGCCCCCCCGCCGTTGGGGTCGCCGGGGTGGAGACTCCCGAAGAACTTCGTCGCGAGGACCACCCGGTCGCGCCGGTGCGGGTGGCGACCCACGTGGTCCCCGAGGATCTTTTCGGAGTGGCCCTTCGTGTACACGTTCGCCGTGTCGAGGAAGTTGCCGCCGCGCTCGAGGAACCGGTCGAGGATCGCGGTGGAGGTCTCCACGCTCGATCCGAAGCCCCACTCCTCCCCGAAGGTCATCGTGCCGAGGCAGAAGGGGCTGACGCGCAGTCCGGAGCGGCCGAGGGTGACGTAGTGGTCGAGGGGCATGGGCTGGCCTTTCTCGTCTCCCGGAATCGGGGATGGGGACCTTCGGCGGGGGAATCCGTCGGGGCCTCGATCTCGTAGCCGGGCGCCCCGGGCTTTCCAAGCCCCGCGCCTTGCGAGCGGGGGGACCCGGACCTAAGGGGGAGGCCCGGAGGA
>CBRGOK010000173.1:0-7201 GCA_967798035.1 uncultured bacterium | reverse complement strand
ACGCGGAGGAGGCGCACGGCCTTCGAGAGCGGGGACCCTCAGGTGCCGCCCGTCGGGCAGGAGGCGGGGGCCGATCCCGGAGGGGGGTCGGGGGAGGGGTCCATGGAGGGGATCGTAGCGCCCCGGGCGCCTCCCGGGACGTGACGGGCAGGGCGATTGACAGACGCGAGGGAGGTGCCGCACGCTACGGGCGGTCGCTCCTCCTCCCCGAGGCGTCCTTCCCGACAGAGGTGAGCCCCATGGTCGGACCGAAGCGCCTTTCGCTCGCCGCCGGACTGCTCGTCATCGCCCCGATCGCCCCCGCAGGGGCGCAGACCTGCGGCGTCTCCCCCCCGCAGCAGAGCTACATCCAGAGCCCCCTGGCGCCCTCGTACGTCTCGATCGCGGGGCTCGCCGGGACGACGCAGGCGCTCGGCCCGTGCGCGACGACGCCCTTCTTCTCCGTGATCCCCCCGCCCTTCCCCTTCACCTACTTCGGGCAGGCGGAGACTTTCCTGCGCATCCAGAAGAACGGGTTCTTCCACTTCACGTTCTACGGGGGGGCGACCACCTCCCCGAACGCGGCGATCCCGGACGCGGCGACGCCGAACGACGTCGTCGCCCCCTTCTGGCAGCCGCTCGTCCCGGCGCCCGGCGTCGGCGCGGTCCTCTTCCGGACGGACGGCGCGGCCCCGAACCGCGTCTTCACCGCGGAGTGGAAGGACATGATGGTCATCACGGGAGCGAGCCCCTGCTTCGACAACGGCTCGCGCCTGAACTTCCAGGCGAGGATGTCCGAGGCCGGCGGCGCGATCGAGTTCCGCTACGGCCCCTTCAACCCCGGGACCGTCGGCCCGCAGATCTCCGCGACGATCGGGCTCGAGAACGCGGCGGGCACGCTCGGGATCGACGCGACGGGGCTCGGAACCCAGAACGCCGCCTTCCCGGCGACCGACCTGCGGTTCTTCCCGGGCGCGGTCTCGAGCTTCGTCCCGTCTTACACGGTCTCGACGGCGCCCTCCTCCTTCGCCTCGATCGCGGGCGCCCCCGGCGCCGTCCAGGTCTTCTGCTCGGCCGGCGGCGTCTGTCCCCCCCCGACGACGGGGCCCTGCACCGACGACGAGGGGGCCGCGATCGCCCTCCCGTTCCCCTTCTCCTTCTGGGGGGAGGCAAAGACCTCGGTCCAGATGAGCATGAACGGGATCGCGGCCTTCGACTTCAGCCTCGGGGTCGCCGGGGCGGGCAACCCCGTCAATCCCATCCCCTTCCCGAGCACGGCGATCCCCAACGACTGGGCCGCCCCCTGGTGGGACGACATGGTGGCAGACGATCCGGCGCCGACGACGGGAGGGTGGTGGATGGTGAGCGGGCCGGCCGGGAACCAGGTCCTGACGATGGAGTGGACGAACCTCGGCATCTTCGACCCGATCACGAACACCTCGTGCACCGACACCGGCGACCGGATCAACTGCCAGCTCGAGTTCCGCGAGGCGGGGAACCTGGTCGTCTGCAAGTACGGGGCGCAGATCCTCGGGTCCGGCCCGAACACGGCGGGCGTCGGCGTCGAGAACCGGTTCGGGACCCTCGCCGTCGACGGGACCGGACTCGGCCCCTTCAACTCCGTCTTCCCGACGACGGACATCCTCTTCACCCCCTGCAGCCCCCTCGGGGCGGTCTTCCCCTTCGGGAACGGCTGCGCGGGGAGCCTCGGCGCGCCGCCGTCGCTCGGGTCCTCCGGCGGGCCCGCGACGATCGGGAACGCCGCCTTCGCCCTGACGATGGCCGGCGGCCCGCCCTCTTCCCCGGCGAACGGCCTGATCCTCGGCGCGAGCGGCTCGCAGTGGCTGGTCTTCACGCTGCCGATGTCGCTCGGCATCTTCGGCCTGCCGTCGAGCTGCACCCTCTTCGCGTCGGTCGACACGATCCTCCCGGTCGTCACCGACGCGGCCGGGTCCGCGACCGTGGTCCTCCCGATCCCGAACGTCGGGAGCCTCGTCGGGGCCTCCGTGTTCGCGGAGTTCTTCTCGCTCACGCCCGCCCTGGCGACGACCAGCGGCGCCGAGGTGCAGATCGGCTGAGCGCGCCCCCCGCTCCGCCGGTCCTCGCCTACAGCGGGATGTTCCCGTGCTTGCGCGGCGGGTTGTGGTCGCGCTTCGTCCGCAGCAGGCGCAGCTCCCGGATCAGGCGGGGCCGCGTCTCCGAGGGCTCGATCACGTCGTCGACGTAGCCGCGGCCCGCGGCGACCCAGGGGTTGTAGAACTTCTCCTTGTACTCGGCGATCTTGCGGGCGGCCTCGGCCGGCGGATCCTTCGCCGACGCGATCTCCTTGCGGAAGATGATCTTCGCCGCCGCCTCCGCCCCCATGACGGCGATCTCGGCCGAGGGCCAGGCGAGGTTCACGTCGGAGCGGATGTGCTTGCTCGCCATGACGCAGTAGGCCCCGCCGTAGGCCTTGCGGGTGATGACCGTGAGCTTCGGCACCGTCGCCTCGCAGTAGGCGTAGAGGAGCTTCGCCCCGTGGCGGATGATCCCCCCGTACTCCTGGGCGGTGCCGGGGAGGAAGCCCGGGACGTCCTCGAAGGTGACGATCGGGACGTTGAAGGCGTCGCAGAACCGGACGAAGCGGGCCCCCTTCACGGAGGCGTCGATGTCGAGGCACCCGGCGAGCACGGCGGGCTGGTTCGCGACGATCCCGACGGGCTGGCCGCCGAGGCGCGCGAAGCCGCAGAGGAGGTTCGTCGCGAAGCCGGCCTGGACCTCGAGGAACCCCCCCTCGTCGACGACCCCCCGGATCACCTCGTGCATGTCGTAGGGTCGGTTCGACTCGGAGGGGACGACCGCGTCGAGGCGGGCCTCCTTCCGGTCGGGGGGGTCGGTGCTCTCGCGACGGGGGGGATCCTCGGCGTTGTTGAGCGGGAGGTAGGAGAAGAGATCGCGGACGAGGGCGAGGGCCGCCCGGTCGTCCTTCGCCGTGAAGTGCGCGACCCCGCTCTTCTCCATGTGCACGGCCGCCCCGCCGAGCTGCTCGGAGGTGACCTCCTCGTGGGTGACCGCCTTCAGGACGTCGGGCCCCGTGATGTGGAGGTAGGAGGTCCCCTCGACCATCACGAGGAAGTCGGTGATCGCCGGGGAGTAGACCGCGCCCCCGGCGCAGGGACCGAGGACCGCCGAGATCTGGGGGATCACGCCGGAGGCGAGGGTGTTGCGCAGGAAGATGTCGGAGTAGCCGGCGAGCGAGACGACCCCCTCCTGGATCCGGGCCCCGCCCGAGTCGTTGAGGCCGATCACGGGGACGCCGAGGCGCATCGCGGCGTCCATCCCCTTCACGATCTTCGCGGCGTAGGTCTCGGAGAGGGATCCGCCGAAGACGGTGAAGTCCTGCGAGAAGACGAAGGCCGGCCGCCCCTCGATCCGGCCGTGCCCCGTGACGACGCCGTCGCCGAGGGGCCGGTCCCGGTCCATCCCGAAATCGTCGCAGCGATGGGTCACGAAGGCGTCCCACTCGAGGAAGGAGCCCTCGTCGAGGAGGAGGTCGAGCCGCTCGCGCGCGGTGAGCTTCCCCTGGGAATGCTGGCGCTCGATCCGCTCCTTCCCCCCCCCCAGGCGGGAGGCCTGGCGCTGGAGGCGCAGCCGCTCGATGCGCGGGTCGGTCATCCGGTCTCCTTCCCTCGGAGAATCCTCAGGCGCCCGGGTCCTCGACCAGCTCGGTCAGGACGCCCCCCGTCGCCGTGGGGTGGAGGAACGCGACCCGCGTCCCGCCCGCGCCCGGCCGGGGCGAGGCGTCGATCAGACGGGCGCCACGGCGCCGGAGCTCGGCGAGCGCGCCGTCGAGATCCGCCACGCGGTAGGCGACGTGGTGGAGCCCGGGCCCGCGCTTCTCGAGGAAGCGGGCGACGGTCGAGTCGGGGCCGAGGGGCTCGAGGCACTCGACCTTCGAGGACCCCGCCCCGGCGAAGAGGACGCGCACCTTCTGGGAGGGGACCGCCTCGGAGCCCCGGTCCTCGAGGCCGAGGAAGTCGAGGTAGAGGGAGCGCGCCTGGGCGAGGTCGCCGACGGCGACGGCGACGTGGTGGATCTCGAGGATGCGGAGGGGCTTCAAAGGGCGGAGGGGGCCCGGTAGCGGCCGAAGACCCGCTCGAGCCGGGCGCAGATCTCCCCCACCGTCGCGTAGGCCTCGACCGCCTCGAGGATCGGGGGCATGAGGTTCGATCCCCCCCCGGCGGCCTTCTCGAGCGCGTCGAGGGCTCGGCGGACGCGCCCCCCGTCGCGGGAGTTCCGGGCGGCGGCGAGGGAGGCGAGGACCTCCTCCCGGGCCCTCTCCCCCACGCGGAAGATCGGCGGCGGGGGCTCCTCCGCCTCGAAGCGGTTCACGCCGACGAGGACGCGCGCGCCCGACTCGACCTCCCGCTGCCAGCGAAGCGCGCTCTTGTGGATCTCCCGCTGGACGAATCCCGTCTCGATCGCCCGCACGGCCCCCCCGAGCCGGTCGACCTCCTCGATCAGCGCGGTCGCCCCCGCCTCGATCTCGTCCGTCAGCGCCTCGACGAAGGCCGAGCCGCCGAGCGGGTCGGCCGTGTCGGCGACGCCCGACTCGTGGGCGAGGACCTGCTGGGTGCGCAGGGCCAGGCGCGCGGAGGACTCGCCCGGGAGGGAGAGCGCCTCGTCGCGCGAGTTCGTGTGGAGGGACTGCGTCCCCCCGAGGATCGCGGCGAGCGCCTGGACCGTGACGCGCACGACGTTGTTGTCGACCTGCCGGGCGGCGAGCATCGAGCCCGCCGTCTGGGCGTGGAAGCGCATCTGGAGGGCCCCGGGACGGCTCGCCCCGAAGCGCTCCCGCATCGTGCGGGCCCAGAGCCGGCGCGCGGCCCGGAACTTCGCCGCCTCCTCGAAGAGGTGGTTGTGGGCGTTGAAGAAGAAGGAGACCTGCTCGCCCACCTGATCGACCGCGAGCCCCCGGTCGCGGGCGGCGGCGACGTAGGCGATCCCGTTCCCGAGGGTGAAGCCGACCTCCTGGACGGCCGTGCAGCCGGCCTCCCGCATGTGGTAGCCCGAGATCGAGATCGGGTGGAAGGAGGGGGCCGCCTCCGCGGACCACTCGATCAGGTCGGTGACGAGCCGCAGCGAGGGGGCGACCGGGAACCGGAAGGTCCCCCGCGCCGCGTACTCCTTCAGGATGTCGTTCTGGACCGTCCCGCGGATCCCTTCCGCCGGCACCCCCTGCCGCCGCGCGAGGGAGACGAGCATCGCGAGGAGGACGCTCGCCGTCGCGTTGATCGTCATCGAGACGGAGACCTCGCGGAGCGGGATCCCCTCGAAGAGGGTCTCGAGGTCGCGCAGCGTCTGGATCGCGACCCCGACCTTCCCGACCTCCCCCGCCGCGAGGGGGTGGTCGGCGTCGTAGCCGATCTGCGTCGGGAGGTCGAAGGCGACGGAGAGCCCGGTCTGCCCCTGGTCGAGGAGGAAGCGGAAGCGGCGGTTCGTCTCGCGGGCGGAGCCGAATCCGGCGTACTGCCGCATCGTCCAGAGCCGCCCCCGGTGCATCGTCGGGTGGATCCCGCGCGTGAAGGGGTACTCGCCGGGGCGGCCGAGCCGCCCGGCGAGGGCGGGATCGGAGGGCTCGTAGACCGTCCGGACCGCCAGCCCCGAGGGGGTCGTCGCGTCCCGCAGGGAGGGCGCGGACATGCGGCGGGATTCTACAATCGGGGCGCCCGCGGTCCCCTCGACGGCCCCTCGACCGCCCCTCGACCGCCCCTCGACACAAGGACCCCCGATGGCTTCCGCCCGCCTCCTCCTCCCCCTCTCCCTCCTCGCCGCGGAGGTCCGCGCGCAGGCGAGCCTCGCCTCGAGCGGCGACACGATCGGGGGGAGCGCGACCCTCGCCTACGCCGGGGGGCCGGCGAACGGCGCGTGCGCCCTCCTCCTCTCGACGAGCGCGGGGAGCAATCCGATCCTCGTCGCCCTGACGGGGGATCCCGCCGACCTCCTCGGCGTCGGGAACGACCTCCTCCTCCTCGGGATCTTCTTCCTCGCCCCGACGGACGCCTCGGGCGCCGCCTCCTTCCCGATCCCGATCCCGAACGATCCGGGCCTCCTGGACGCCGCGGTCTGCTTCCAGGCCCTCGCCGTCGCGCCCGCCCCTCCCGTCCCGGCGGGGATGTTCCACTCCTTCTCGAACGTCCGCGTCGTCACGGTCAACGCGCCCGGCGCGTGGCAGGCCTCCCTCACCGACCTCGCGTCGAGCCGCGCGCTCCACACCGCGAGCCGCCTCCCCGACGGCCGCGTCCTCGTCGCGGGAGGGGGGCCGGTCACCCTCGCCGACCCCTACGGGGCGGTGGCGAGCGCCGAGATCCTCGACCCGAGCACGGAGACCCACGCCCCCACCCTCGTCCCGATGACGAGCGCCCGGGCGTTCCACACGGCCACCCTCCTCGCCGACGGCCGCGTCCTCCTCGTCGGCGGCGTCGACGGGGGGTTCGAGTCCCCCCCGGGCTCGGGGAACTTTCTGACGAACGTCCTCCCCTCGGCGGAGATCTACGACCCCGCGACCGGCCTCTTCGCGGCGACCGGATCGATGGCGATCCCCCGCGCGGGGCACACGGCGACCCTCCTCCCCGACGGCCGGGTCCTCGTCACGGGAGGGACGAAGGGGAACGCCTCGTTCCAGGTCGACACGATCATCGACATCCTGAACAACGCCCTCTCCTCGGCCGAGGTCTGGAACCCGGCGACGGGCCTCTTCTCCGCGGCGGCGGGGATGAGCCAGAGCAAGGTCGGGCACTCGGCCGTGCTCCTCGACGACGGGGAGGTCCTCGTCGCCTCCGGCATCGCGGTGACCGTGGTCATCGGGATCCCCGTCCCCTCCTTCTCGACGGTCTGCCAGCGGTTCGACCCGGCGACGAACGCCTTCTCCGCGGTCGGCTCGCTCCCCTCGGGAACCGGGCGCGCCCTCTTCCCCGCCGTGAAGCTCGGCAACGGGAAGGTCCTCGTCGCGGGGGGCACGGGGAACAGTCCCCTCAACATCCAGCCGATCGCCGACTGCCGGCTCTTCAACCCGGCGACCGACCTCTGGGAGGCAGCCCCTCCCCTCGCCCAGGCCCGCGGGACCTCGGCGGCGACGCGGCTCCCCGACGGCCGCGTCCTCGTCTCGGGCGGGGCGACGGGGGCGATCACGGCCCCGGTCCCCCTCGGCACCTGCGAGATCTACGACCCGGGCCCGGGGACC
>CBRGOK010000172.1:0-7231 GCA_967798035.1 uncultured bacterium | reverse complement strand
ACGCCGGTGGAGTCGGCGGGCTCGAGGCTCTCCCCGGTGGAGGCGGGGCTCATCGCGACCTCGAAGCGGGGCGGGTCGCCCGCCGCGACGGCGACCTCGACGCTCCCGTCGGCCGGGGAGAGGGCCCCGGCGAAGGAGAGGAGCTCCCCGCACGCGCGCTCGAGCGGGAGGCGGGGCGCCTCGACGAGGATCCCGCGCTCGCCGTGGAGTCGGATCCTCGGACCCTCGCCCGGCCCCTCCCGCAGGGCCGCGATCCGCTGGTCGAGGAGGTCCTTCAGGTCGAGGCGCTCCCGCGGCAGGGTCGGGAGGGATCCCTTCTCCGCCGCGAGGGCGTCGAGCCGGGTGGCGAGGTCGAGAAGCTCGCGCGCGGCGGCCCGGCTCGCCGCCGCGGGAGGGGCCCGGGATCCGGACGGCTCGAGGACCCTCGCGATCCCCCGCAGCTCCGCGGAGAAGCGGGCCGCGAGGAGCTCGCGCTCGGTCGACTTCACACGGGGCGCGGCCGCCCCGCCCGCGAGCCGGCCGAGCGCCTCGAGGTCCTCGACGAGGAGGGGCTTCCGCAGCCCGAGCGCGCCGGCGCCGCGCAGGGCGAGGGTCGCCTCCCCCTCCCGCGCGAAGGCGAAGACCGCCCGCGCCTCGGCGTGCGCGGCGAGGAAGAGCGAGACCTCGGTCGTCTCCGCGGGGCGCAGCGCGTCGGCGTCGACGAGGAGGAGGAGGCATCCCTCCCGCTCGATCGCCGCGAGCGCCTCCCGGGCGGTCGTGAACCGGCGGACGCCCCCCGCCCGCAGGGCGCCCGCGAGGGCGGCGGGGGCCGCCTGGCCACCCTCGAAGCCGAGGACGAAGAGGGGTTGGGTCACCACTGCGCCGGAGGGCGGAGGGAACATAGGAGGGGCTGCGGACGCGTCAAGCCAAACGCCGATAGGGGGGCCCGGGAGGTCGCGAGGGATGCCCAGTCCGGTCCTCGGCGAGGCTAAGGGGACGGCGGCGCACGCGGGGATGGTGCGTGTGCCCGCGGGCTCCTTCCTCTTCGGCCCTCGCCGGGACGTCCGGACGCTCGCGGAGTTCTGGATCGACCGCGATCCCGTCACGAACGGGGACTTCGCCCGATTCGCGCGACAAACGGGGGCGAGCCTCCCCGAGCACCTCCGCCAGGCCGGCTTCCTCGACCGCAAGCGGGAGCACCCCGTCGTGGGGGTGAGCTTCGCCCAGGCCCTCTCCTTCGCCCGGCACGCGGGGAAGGACCTCCCGACGGAGGAGGAGTGGGAGAAGGCGGCGCGCGGCACGGACGGCCGGGCCTATCCCTGGGGGGAGAACTACGTGCCGGGGAGGTGCAACGCCTCCGACAGCCTCCGCCGGGACACGGTCGCCGTGGGCTCCCTGCCGAAAGGGGAGAGCCCCTGCGGTTGTCACGACCTCGCGGGGAACGTCTGGGAGTGGACGCGCACGATCGCCACGCGGAGCCTCTACGTCGTGAAGGGGGGGTCGTGGTACGACCCGCCGATCGCCGTGCGCGCCGACCGCCGCTCGAGCGCGCGCCCCGCCTTCGCCTCCGCCTCCCTCGGCTTCCGGTGCGTCGTGCGCAGCGAGCCGCTCCCTCCGCTCCCGCTCGAGGCGCACGCCCCGAGGACGCGCCTCCCGCGGACGGAGGGGGATGGGGAGGAATGGGGCCACCTCGTCACCGACCTGCGCTCGGAGGCCCTCCGCGCGCTCCCGGAGGGCCCGGAGGGATTCCCGGCGCTCGAGTTCGGTTGCGAGGAGCTCGACGCCGCCCTGGAAAGGGCGCTCACCCCGCTCCCCGCGCCCGAAGCGTCCGCGGAGCCCCTCCCGGTCCCGCCCCCGCCGGCGCGCCTGCGCCTCGCGACCTCCTGGAGCGAGGTCCTCGTCGGGCTCTCCGTCGCCCTCGGGTCCTTCCTCGGGCTGCGTCTCCTCCTCGGCTGATTGATCGGCCCTCCCCCCGACCCCCAGAATCGCGCCCGATGGCCTCCCCGCTCCGCGAGCCCCCGGCCCTCTCCGTGGTCGTCCCGGTCTACAACGAGGAGGAGAGCCTCCCGATCCTCCACCCGGAGCTGGTCGCCGCCCTCGAGAGGGGGGGGGAGGGGTTCGAGATCCTCTACGTCGACGACGGCTCGACGGACGGGAGCGCGCGGATCCTGCGCGCCCTGGCCGGGTCGGACCCCCGCGTGCGCCGCGTCGCCCTGCGGCGCAACTTCGGGCAGACGGCGGCCCTCGCCGCGGGCTTCGACCACGCGCGGGGGGAGACGGTCGTGACGATGGACGCGGACCTGCAGAACGACCCCGCGGACATCCCCGCCCTCCTCGCCCGGATCCGGGGGGGGTACGACATCGCGAGCGGCTGGCGCCGTCGGCGCCGGGACCGGCTCCTCACGCGCCGGCTTCCCTCCGCCCTCGCGAACCGGATCCTCCGCCGGATGACCGGGGTCCCGATCCACGACAGCGGGTGCACGCTCAAGGCCTACCGCGCGACGCTCCTGCGCCGGCTCCCCCTCTACGCCGAGCTGCACCGCTTCCTCCCCGCCCTCGGTGCCTTCGCCGGGGCCCGGGTGACGGAGGTCGAGGTGGGGCACCGTCCGCGCCGCTTCGGGCGCTCGAAGTACGGCATCACCCGGACCTTTCGGGTCGTCCTCGACCTGATGACGGTGAAGATGCTCGTCCAGTTCGCGGCGAGGCCGCTCCACTGGTTCGGCGTCTTCGCCTTCCCCTTCCTCGGCCTCTCCTTCGCGTTCTTCCTCCTCGCCCTGCTGCGCGGGGGGGAGGAACTCGCCTTCGGGACGGTCGTCTACCCCGCGATCTCCGTCCTCCTCTTCCTCACCTCCATGGACCTCCTCCTCCTCGGTCTCCTCGCCGAGCTCGCCGTCCGGGCGGGGCACCGGCCGGGGAGCTCCCTCGTCGAGGGGGTGCAGGCGCAGGTCGGATGAGCGGCGCCGCCCTCGAGGCCGCGGCGAAGACCGGCGCCGTCCTCCCCGCCATCGACGTCTCCGTCGTCATCCCGGTCGATGACGTCGGCGCCGAGATCGAGGACCTCGTCGAGGCCTACTCGAGCGAGCTCGGGCGCCTCGGCCGCAGCCACGAGTTCGTCTTCGTCCTCGACGGAATCGGGGGGCAGCCCCGCGCGGCGCTGGACGCCTTGAAGGCCCGGCGGCCCGACGTGGCGATCGTCACCCTCGCGCGCCGCTTCGGGGAGTCCGTCGCCCTCTCGGCGGGCTTCGAGCGCGCCTCGGGAGCCGTGATCCTCACGGCTCCGGCCTACCTCCAGATCGACCCGGTCGAGGTCCGCCGGCTCCTCTCGGCGATCGACGGGGGGGCGGACTTCGTGACCCCCTGGCGCCACCCGCGCGTCGACGCCTTCCTGAACCGCCTGCAGTCCCGCTTCTTCAACTGGGTGCTCCGCCGCTCGATGCGGATCTCCTTCCACGACGTCAACTGCATCTTCCGGGCGATGCGGCGGGCGGTCCTCGAGGAGATCACCGTCTACGGCGACCTCTACCGCTTCCTGCCGGTCCTCGCCGAGCGCCAGGGCTTCCGGGTCGTCGAGCTCAAGGTGCGTCACCTGAAGGAGCGCGGGAAGTCGGGCTTCTTCGGGTTCGGGGCCTACGCCCGGCGCGTCCTGGACATCCTCGCGATCTTATTTCTCGCGAAGTTCACCCACCGGCCGCTCCGCTTCTTCGGGACGATCGGCCTCCTCCTGTTCCTCCTCGGCGTCGCGATCTCGGCGGTCACGACGGTCCAGAAGTTCCAGGGAAAGCCCCTGAGCGAGCGGCCGCTCCTCCTCCTCGGCGTCCTCCTGATGATGCTCGGCGTCCAGGTCGTCGGGTTCGGCCTCGTCGGCGAGATCATCATCTTCACGCAGGCCCGCCACCTGCGGGAATACAAGGTCGAACGGATCGAATGAGCGCGCCCGCGGCGGCGGCGACGGCGGTCGGGGAGGGGGCGGGAAGGGGGGTGCGAGTCCGGCCCGCCGGACCCGCGGACGAGGCGACCTGGCGAGCGCTCGTGATGGCGCATCCGGGAGGGACGCCGTTCCACCTCCCGGCGTGGTCGCGGTGCGTCCAGGCGACCTTCGCCCACGAGCCGCGCCACCTCCTCGCCGAGCGCGACGGCGTGACGGTGGGGATCCTCCCCCTGTTCCACGTCCGCTCCCCCTTCCTCGGGCGCAACCTCGTCTCGATCCCCTACGCCGTCTACGGAGGTCCCCTCGCGGCGGACCGGGAGGCGGAGGAGGCGCTGCTGCGCGCCGGGAGCGCCCTCGCGAAAGACCTGAATGTCGGCTACCTCGAGCTGCGCTTCCGCGACGCTCCCGCCAACGACCTCCCGGAGAACGACCTCTACGTCACGTTCCGCCGGGAGCTTCCTCCCCCGGGGTCGGACACCCTCCTCCTCCTTCCGCGGAAGGCGCGCGCCGCCGCTCGGCAGGCCCGCGATCGCCACCGCCTCGAGTTCGCGGAGGGGATGTGGTACCTCCCCGACCTCGTCCGGCTCTTCGCGATCAACAAGCGCCACCTCGGCTCCCCGGGCCTCCCTCCCGACCACTTCGCCCGGCTCCGGGAGGAGTTCCGCGGCGCGCTCCACCTCCACGTGGTCCGGAGCGGCTCGGAGCCGATCGCCGCCGTCCTCTCCTTCGCCTTCCGCGACACGATCCTTCCGTACTACTCCGGCGCCCTGACCGAGGCGGCCGAGCGCGGCCACGCGAACAACCTCCTCTACTGGGGCCTCCTCGACTGGGCGAGCGCGAAGGGCTTCCGCTGGTTCGACTTCGGCCGCAGCCGCCGCGGGACGGGGGCGGCCGACTTCAAGAAGAACCAGGGGTTCGAGCCGACCCCGCTCCACTACCGCTACGTCCTCGTCCGCCGCCGCCGGGTGCCCACGTTCACCCCTTCCAACCCGCAGCTCGCCCCCCTGCGCCGTCTCTGGCGCGCGATGCCGATGCGGGTGACCGACTTCCTCTCCCGCCGGTTCTCCCGCTACCTCCCCTGATCGCGGGCGAGGATCCACGCCGCGGCCCCCTCGAGGTCGGCCGCCTGGTGGGAGGCCCTCGCGTCGGAGAACCGCAGTGCCACGAACGGGACCCCGGCGGCGGAGGCCGCCTCGAGGTCTCGCGGGGAGTCCCCGACGGAGAAGGAGCGCTTCGGATCGAGGTCGAGCTCGCGCAGGGCCTGAAGGAGGAGCCCCGGGCGCGGCTTGCGGCAGGCGCAGTCGGTCCGGTAGGGGGGGCGCCCCTCCTCCGGGTGATGGGGGCAGACGTAGATCCCGTCGATCTGCGCGCCCTCCGCCGCGAGGAGATCCCGCAGTCGGCCGTGGATCGCCCCCAGGGTCGCCTCGTCGAACATCCCTCGCGCGATGCCCGACTGGTTCGTGACGACGGCGATGCGGAATCCGGCCCGCCGGAGGTCCCTGAGCGCCGAGGCGGCGCCCGGCAGGAGCCTCACCTGCTCCGGGGCGCGCAGGAAGCCGGGATCCTCGACGATCGTCCCGTCGCGATCGAGGAGGACGCCCCGGCCCTTCAAAGGGGGAGGAGCTTCAGGTGGACGCGTCCCGGGACGGCGCGCGTGTGGAACCGGATCGGGACGAGGAAGTCGAGGGGGGTGAGGTAGTAGGGGAGCGGGAAGTAGAGGTAGTCCTTGCTCCGCATCGCGCGCCAGACGATCCCGTCCCAGAGGGTGCCGCTGCCGACGCGGAAGCTCTCCTCCCGGTGCCCGGGCAGGCGCAGCGTGACCCGGGACTCGCCGGGCAGGTCGGGCGGGAGCCAGGTCGGCGTCGTGAAGCCCGTGTCCTTGTCGTTGACGTAGATCGAGGCCCCCTGCGGATCGGTCGAGAGCCAGAGACAGGGGTCCGAGCGGAAGCCGACGCACCCCGGCGCGAGGAGGGCGCCGAGGGAGGCGAGGGCGAGCAGGGAGGCGCGCACGTCGGGAGGATACTTCGGCCGGCGGCCGGCCGTCTCCGGAGCCCAGGTTAGGGGAGGAGGAGGGCGTTCAGGAAGAGACGCGTCGGCCCGTGCCAGATCGCGCGGAAGCTCGGGTCGTCGGCGAACAGGACGACGCGGCCGCGGCCGATCCGGACCTCCACGAGGAAGGCGGCTCTGCGAAGCAGCTTTCCTGCCTCCTCCCCGACGAAGCCCGACACGCGGGGATCCTCGAGGAACGCGGCGACGGTCGTCGCGCCCTCCGTCGCGTGCGCGAAGGCCCGGGGGGAGGTCTGCATGACGTAGGAGGTCGGCGCGGAGCCGAAGGCGAGGGGGTGGGCGGGGTCGAGCTCGAGCCCGAGGATCGCGCCCGGGAACTCCCGTCGCCGATCGAGCCGGTCCTTCTCTTCGAGCCGCACCCACTCGATCGCCTTCTTTCCGTCTTCGGCGGAGGCGGGCTCGGGGCGCACCTTGCGGACCGGAGTGAGGCCGGAGCCGTCCGCGCTCGCCCACTCGGCGGCCCCGCCGATCGCGACGATGGTTCCTCCCGCCGCCACCCAGTCCTTGAGGCGGTCGGTCGCCGCCTTGTCGAGGGTCCTGCTGTAGCCGAAGCCGTTCGGCAGGACGATCGCGTCGTACTCCGACAGGCGCGCTCGGGGGAGCCCCGAGAGGGGGACCACGTGGTGGTCGATTCCGTAGGCCCGCTCGAGCAGGTAGCGGATCGATCCGTAGGAACCGGAGAAGACTCCCTCCCCAGCGACGAGGGCGATCTTCCGCGGCCGGACCGGGACGACGTAGCCCGACCCGAGGTCGATCCCGCGGTCGGAGCGTCCGGTCCGGACGGGGCTCACGGGGACGCCCAGCTCACCGGAGAGCGCGCCGAGCCGGGTCGAGAGCGTCTCGCTGTTCCCGTGGACGGGGACGACGAGCGTCCCCCGCGGCCAGTCGCGCCCCTCGAGGCGCAGCTCCCGGGTGGCGATCGAGGCCCGGAACCCCTCGGCGAGGAGGCGGTGCAGGAGCGGGGGAGCGCCGCTCGCGGACCAGGGGAGGAGGTAGGCGTAGACCCCTTCCCGCGGGATCGCGACGGGGGCGCCGGCCATCTCCTTCGGTCCGGCGACGGGACCCGGCGCCTCGAACCGGTCGCGCCCGACCTCGGCGCGCGCGGGGGCGAACCACGCCTCCACGCCGAAGGCGAGGGGGAGGTTCCAGGCCGAGACGTCGTAGAAGTAGAGGTCGCGCAGGCTCGGGTCGGGCTCGAGGAGGGCGTGGAGGAGACGCTTGCGGGGCTGGGCGAGCGAGGCGAGGTAGGTCCCCTTC
>CBRGOK010000171.1:0-7248 GCA_967798035.1 uncultured bacterium | reverse complement strand
TCTACTGGATGTGGCACAACGCCTGGAGGTGGAAGACGAACAAGGTGAGGCACACTCCGGGGATGGAGGAGGGGCTGTGGACCCGCCGCCTCTCGCTGCGGGAGCTGCTCGGGTGGAGACAGGACTGGGGCAAGCTCTCCCGGAGGCTAGAGGCGGTGTAGGGAGGTGAGGCGGCGCGAGGCGCGGCGTCGGGGGCGGCGCGCACGGGGGAGGCGGGCCCGCGCAGGCGACTACGGAATCGAACTGGAGGGGACGGTCTGGAGCGTCAGCCGCGAGCAGCACCATCAACACCCAGCCGGGGCAGTTTCCTCCGGTTCCGCTCCGCGGAAGGTTCGCTACAGTGCCGCGGCGTGAGGGCCGCGGCATGGCTCGTCCCGGTCGGGCTGGCCGCCTGCTCCGGACCCGCGCGGCGACCGGGGACCGAGCCGGGGCGGCCGGCGATCGCCGGATTCCACGTCTCGCGCATCGAGGCGCATCGCGCCCTCGAGGCTAGGTTCGCCTCCGTTCCCGATCCCGGGTCCTGCGAGCGCCTCCTCCGCCGGGTCACGGCCGAGCCCCACGTCGCCGGGACCCCCGAGAACGAGCGCGTCTCCGCCGCGATCGCCGAGGAGTTCCGGGCTTCCGGCCTCGAGCCGCGCTTCGCCGAGTACGAGGTCCTCCTCTCCTATCCGGGAAAGATCGAGGTCGAGCTCCTCGACCCGGAGAAGATCCCGCTCGCGCGCCCCGAGGAGGGCTACCCCCACCTCCCGCCGTGGCACGCCTACTCCCCCTCCTGCGACCTCGAGGGGGAGGTCGTCTTCGCGAACTATGCGAGACCCGAGGACTTCGACCGTCTCGCCGCGCTCGGGATCGAGGTCCGCGGTCGGATCGTCCTCGCGCGCCACTTCCGCGGCTACCGCGGAGGGAAGGTCCTCGAGGCGGGCCGGCGCGGCGCGGCCGCCCTGCTGACCTATTCCGACCCGGCCGACGACGGATTCGGGAAGGGGGATCCCTACCCGCACGGCCCTTGGGGGCCGGACGACAAGGTGCAGCGCGGCGCGACCGCGCTCGACTTCCGGGTCCCGGGGGATCCCCTCACCCCGGGCTGGGCGTCGACGCCGGGGGCAAAGCGGATCGCGGTGGGAGAGGCGGCCTCGCTCCCGGACCTCCCCTCCTGCCCGCTCGCCCCGCGGGACGCCGCGGAGATCCTGTCCCGCCTTGGGGGGCCGGTCGCGCCCGATGGATGGAGGGGCGCCCTGCCGTTCCCCTACCACCTCGGGCCGGGGCCCGCCCGCGTCCGGATGCGTCTGGAAGTCTCGAGGGAGGTTCGGCGCATCCGCAACGTGATCGCGCGGATCGAGGGGAGGGAGCGACCCGGCGAGGTCGTGATCCTGACGAACCACCACGACGCCTGGGTCTTCGGCGCGGTCGACCCGGGCTCGGGGACCGCCGCGATGCTCGAGGTCGCTCGCGGATTCGGGGCCCTGATGCGCGAGGGGTGGCGGCCGCGCCGGACGATCGTCCTCGCGAGCTTCGACGCCGAGGAGTTCACCCTCACGGGATCGACCGAGTGGGGGGAGGAGCACGCGGAGGAGCTGCGCCGGGGGGCAGTCGCCTGCCTCAACGTCGACTCGGCCGTCTGCGGCAGCGCCTTCGGCGCCACGGCCACGCCTTCCCTGTGGGGCTTCCTCCGCGAGGTCGCGGGGGCCCTCGACGACCCGGCGACCGGGAAGACCGTCCTCGAGGCGTGGCAGGAGCGCTCCGGGTCCTCGCCGGGCGCGGGCGTCCGGTACGTAGAGGGGGGAAGTGGGGCGGACGGCGAGGCGACCGTGAACGTCCCGGGCTCGGGCTCCGACTACACAGTCTTCCTGAATCACCTCGGGATCCCGATCGCCGACCTCGCCTTCGAAGGTCCCTACGGCGTCTACCACTCCGTCCACGACAACGCCGACTGGATGGCGCGCTTCGGCGATCCCGGCTTCCGGTACCACGCGCTCGCGGCGCGCCTCTGGGGGATCGCCGCGCTCCGGCTCGCCGAGTCCGACGTCCCTCCCCTCGACTTCGCGCCGTATGCGCGCGTGATCGAGGAGGCGCTTCCCGCCGAGGACGCCCGGCTCGACGGGGCACGGCGCGCGGCGCGCGCGCTCGGGGAGCGGGCGCTCGGGCTGAACCGGCATGTCGAGAAGCTCCTCGCCTCCGGAGATCCCGTTCCCGGGGCGATCGAGAGCGCGGCGCGAGCGCTCCTCGCCGCGGAGCGCGAGTTCTGCCGCGAGGAGGGGTTGCCCGACCGCCCCTGGTTCAAGCACCAGATCTTCGCCCCCCTCCCCTCCTACGTCGCCGAGACCCTCCCGCGCCTGCGTCGCGCGCTGCGCGAGGGGGGTTCCGTGGAGGAGGAGGCGGCGCGCCTCGTCGAGACCCTCGAGGCGGTGCGCGCCTCCCTCGTCCCGGAGGGGGAGGGAGGGAGCGGGCCGGATCAGGTCCGCCGGCGGCAGAAACAGGAGCCGTAGATCTGGACGTCGGCGCGGGCCCAGGCGGAGCGAAGACGCTCGTCCGTCTTCGCCGCCTCCTCCTTCCGTCCGAGCCGGCGCTGGCATTCCGCGAGCCCGTGGAGCGACCAGCCGTTCTCCGGGTGGTGCTTGAGGTCCCGGCGGTAGACCTCCTCCGCCTCCTCCGCCCGGCCCTGCTCGAGGAGGAGCGCCCCGAGCGCGTGCCGAGGGGGCTGCATCCACCCGCGGGGCTCGTCGTAGTGCAGGGCGTCGTCGCGCTTCACCGCCTCGCGCAGATGCTCGAAGGCCCGGTCGAACTCGCGGCGGCGGTACGCGATCTCCCCCTCGAGCATCGGCTTCGCGACCTCGAGCACGCTGCGCCCGGTGTTGTTCCCGGCGTACCGGCTCTCGGGGACCTCGGCCGCGGCCTTCTGGAAGTCGGCGAGGCTCGCCTCCGCCTCCGCCAGCCGGCCGAGGGAGGCGAGGGCCACGGTGCGGGCGTAGGCGCGGAACGCGACGACGCTGGGGAGGCCCGGCGCGGGCGCCGGCTCCCGGAGGATCTCCTCCCATCGCCCGAACCGAACGAGGACGTGGAGGGGGACGGCGAGGAACGCCTCGAGGAAGTCCGGGATCTCCCGCACGACCTCGTCGGGCGTCTCCTCGACCAGCTCGCGCGCGGCCGCCAGGGCCTCGGCGCTCCTCCCCTCGAACATCGCCGCGAAGACGAGCATGTGGTAGTTGTGCGCGCGGTACATCGCGAAGAGGCCCTTCGAGCCGACCCGGGCGGCGTGGATCCGGTCGGCAGCGAGCGCGCGGCGGTTCGCCTCGACCGCCTCCGCGTAGTGGCCGACGAGAACGTCGATGTGGGAGGGCATGTGGACCATGTGTCCGATGCCGGGAAGGCGGTGCCGGAGCCGGTCGGCGGCGGAGAGCGCCCTCTCCGGATGCGGGGAGGCCTCGAGGGCGTGGATCGTCAGGTGGAGGGCCTGGGGATGGTCGGGGTCGATCCGCAGGACCGCCTCGAGCGTCGCGAGGACCTCCGGAGTCTCGGGCCTCGGCTCCCCCTCGGGCGTCCAGAGGTCCCAGGGACGCAGATCCATCAGGGACTCGGCGAAGAGCGCGCCGACGTCGGGATCGCCCGGGAACCGCCGCCACGCTTGCCGCATCGCCTCCGCGAACGCGGCATCGACCTCCTTGCGGTCGGCCGGCGGCGGCCAGACGTAGCGCTTGCCGATGGCGTCGATGAGGGTCTGCTCGACGGGGCTCGCCCTCCCCCTCCGCGCGAGGGCGCGCTGCGTCGCTTCCCAGGCGGTCTTCGAGGCGGCCTCGTCCATGGCCGGATTGTTGATGTGCGGCCCCGCGGCGAAGGCGATCCCCCAGTACGGCATCGGGCCGTCGGGGTCCGCCGCGGCGGCCTTCTCGAAGCAGGCGATCGCCTCCGCGTGGTTGAACCCGTAGCAGTAGGCGAGGCCGCGGTCGAACCACTTCTGGGCCTCCGCCGAGCCGGTCGACACGGCGCGATGGAACGGGCCCGGCTCCGGGTAGCCGTCGGAGGCGGGGCCGCCCCCCGCGGCGCGGCAGCCGGCAAGCGTTCCGAGGAGGAGGAAGAGGGCGACGGGATCGATTCGCATGGCTCGTTTCCGAGGTCTCCGTGGGTCGAAGAGGCGCGCGGACGCTCCCCGTTCCGTCCGGACCGCCGTCCTCCCGCGGAAGGGCGGACGAGCGCCCGGATAGCATGTCGCCTCCAGGAGAGCGTGAACCCGACCGAGAATCGCAGGCTCCCGGCGACGCGCGCGCCGCGGAGCCGCAACGCGCCGGCGGAAATTACCGGCGCCTCCAGGCCCACGCAATCGGAGGGGTAGGGGCGTGGACCCCACCCTCGGATGATCGCCCCGACGTGAGGCTCCTCGCCCCCGAGCCCTCCCGCCGCGCGGGGCTCCTCGTCCTCTCCGCCGCGACGCTCGCGCTCGAAATCCTCGAGACGCGGATCTTCTCCGTCGTCGCGTGGCACCACCTCACCTACCTCCTCGTCACCGTCGCGCTCCTCGGCTTCGGGGCCGCGGGCGCCCTCCTCACGCTCTTCCGGCGGGCGCTCCTCGCGCGGCCCTCGCGCTCCCTCCTCGCCTGCTCGCTCCTCTTCGCGGCGACCGCCGTCGGGACCCTCGCCCTCCTCGGACGCAGGCCCCCCGACACCGCCCGCCTCCTCGAGGGCCCGCTCCGGGCCACCCTCGGCTTCCTCGACTACGGCTACCTCGTCCTCCCCTACCTCTTCTCGGGCCTCGCCGTCGCGATCGCGCTGGCGGAGCCGGGCGCGGCCGTCCACTCGCGCTACTTCTGGAACCTCGCCGGCTCCGGCCTCGGCTGCTGGGTCTTCGTCGTCTCGATCACCCCGCTCGGCGCCTCCGGAAGCGCTCTCCTGTGCGCCGGGCTCGGGGTCCTCGCGGCGGCGTGCTTCGCCCAGGACGCCGCCCGCGGGTGGCGCGCGGCGATCCACGCCCTCCTCGCCGCGGGCTTCGCCACCTTCCTCTCGATCGGACCGGAGACACGAGCCCGGCTCGCCGACCGATGGCTCCCCTTCCCCTTCGCCTCGACGAAGACGGCGGCGCGCGCCCTCCGGAGCCTCTCCGAGGCGAGGATCGTCCGCACGGAGTGGAGCGCACTCTGCCGGCTCGACGCGATCGACTTCGGCCAGCGCCGTCCTCCCGACTCCCTGCAGGTGTTCCAGGACGGGGACGCCCCGACGACGATCTTCCGCGCCGGCTTCGCGTCCGGGGACGGCGGGGAGGATTCGGCCCCCGCGGCCTTCGCCGAGGCGATCCGCCGCAGCCCTCGGTTCGGGCTCCTCCCCGGAGGGATCTCCCCGATCTACGCGCTCGCCTACCTGTTCGTCGAGGAGCCGCGGGTCCTCGTGATCGGCGCGGGGGGAGGCCACGACCTCCTGACGGCGGTTCATCACCGGGCCTCCGGCGTGGCGGCGGCGGAGATCAACCCGGTCACGGCGGCGTGGATGCGCGGCCCCTTCCGGGCGTTCTCGGGCGATCCCTACGCGCTGCCGGGAGTCTCCGTCGAGGTCGCGGAGGGGCGCTCCTTCCTTCGCCGGACGGAGGAGCGTTTCGACGTCATCCAGATGACGGGGACCGACACCTACGCCGCCCTCGCGTCGGGGGCCTACGTCCTCTCGGAGTCCTACCTCTACACGGCGGAGGCGCTCCGCGACTACTTCGACCATCTCTCGCCGCGCGGCGTCCTCGCGATCCTGCGGCCCGACTTCGAGCCGCCCCGGGAGAACTTGCGATTGTTCGGCCTCGCCCTCCTCGAGATGCGATCGCGGGGCGAGCGCCGTCCCTCCGCCTGCGCCGCCGTCGTGCTCCACGACGCCGTCGTCCCCATCGAGGGGAAGGAGGCGAGGGCGCGCTTCGCCGTGTCGCTCCTGCGCCCGACCCCCTTCACGGAGGAGGAGGTGGCGAAGCTCGAGCGCTTCTGCGCGGCCTACCCGGGCAACCGCCTCGGCTACGCGCCGGGCCTCCGCGGCGAGGGGGCCTACGCCGACCTCGCGCGCGCGGTCGACGAGGGGCGGGAGGGGGCGTTCTTCGAGAGGTACCCCTTCGACGTCTCGCCGGTCGGGGACGACCGCCCCTTCTTCTTCAACTACCACCGGTGGAGCGACCTCCGCGGGCGGAAGGAGACGATCTCGGAGGCGGCCGAGGACTGGCTCGCGCTCATCGGGGAGAAGCCCGTCGGCCTGTGGATCCTCCTCGCCCTCCTCCTCCAGGCGTCGGTCGCCTCGGTGATCCTCGTCCTCCTCCCGCTCGCGTTCGTCCGCGGCCGCGGGCCCTCCGGGGATCGCCGCGGCGCGGGGGCCCCGCTCCTCTACTTCCTCTCCCTCGGCGCGGGGTTCATCGCCCTCGAGATCGCCACGATGCAGCGGATGTCCCTCTTCCTCGGGCACCCGATCCACTCCCTCACCGTCACCCTCTGCGCCTTCCTCGTCTTCCCCGGGCTCGGCTCCCTCCTCTCCGTGCGGATCGCGCCCGACCCGCGGAGGGCCGCGCGACGGGGCGTCGGCGCGATCCTCCTCACGGCCGCGCTCCACGCCCTCCTGCTCGACGGCCTCCTCCACGCCGCGCTGGGCGCCCCCTTCGCCGTCCGCGTCGCGCTCGCGCTCCTCCTCCTCGCGCCGCTCGGCCTCTCCCTCGGGATCCCCTTCCCCTCCGGTCTGCGGATCCTCGAGGCGGAGGCGCCCTCCCTCCTCCCCTGGGCGATCGGCGTGAACGGGACGGCCTCCGTCCTGGGCTCCGTCGCGACGCTCTTCCTCTCGATGTCGCTCGGCTTCCGCCTCTCCGGCCTCGTCGCGGCGGGGATCTACCTCCTCGGGACGGCGCCGCTCCTGCGCCGTCCCCGTCCCGACTGAACGGCCGACCCCGGTCAGGCCCCGCGGCCCACTGCGCGGGCGATCCTCGTGCCGGCCGCGAGCAGCTCGGCCGCCTCCCCCTCCGTGAAGGCGCGCTCCTCCTCGCAGCCGACGCCGAGCGTCCCGGCCAAGCGATCGCCGTCGAGCATCGGCACGCACATCGTCCCCTTGAGCCCGGTCTGGCGGGCGCCCGGGCGCGCGACTCCGGAGCCGTCCGTCTGGAGGTTGCACGTCGAGACCGGCTCGCGGAGCTGCGCGGCGAGGCCCGCCATCCCCTTGCCGATCGGAACGCTCCGGGCCGCCTCGAGGACGGCCGGAGGGAGTCCTCCGCGATGGGCGCGGAGGTGCAGGGTCGCCCCGTCCGCGTCGAGC
>CBRGOK010000170.1:0-7398 GCA_967798035.1 uncultured bacterium | reverse complement strand
TCCGTGGCCGTCCCTTCGAGGATCGTCCGGAGGGCGGCGTCCTCGGAGAGGCCTTGCGGTCCCTCGCGGTTCACGGTTCGACGGTCGCCCCCCGCTCTCGGCCCATGGCCCTCCGAGCGTACGGGAGCGGGGGGCGGGGACAAGGGAGTACGATCGAGCCCGCGTGACGCAGGCCTGCCAGTTCATCGACCTCGGGTTCCTCGGCTACGCCGAGGCGCTCGCCCTCCAGACCGACCTCGTCGAGCGGCGCTCGCGCGGCGAGGCCCCGGACACCCTCCTCCTCGTCGAGCATCCCCCCGTCGTCACCCTCGGCCGCCGCGCGAAGCGCGAGGACCTCGCCGACCCCGGCTGCCCCGTCTTCGAGATCGCGCGCGGCGGGGAGGCGACCTACCACGGACCCGGACAGCTCGTCGGCTACCCGATCCTGAAGCTCGACGAACGACGGATCGGCCTCCACGGCTACCTCCGCGCCCTCGAGGAGACCCTGATCCGCGCCCTCGCCGACTTCGGGATCGACGGGTCTCGCCGCGAGGGCCTCACCGGCGCCTGGGTCGGCCCGCGGAAGATCGCCTCGATCGGCGTCGCCGTGCGCCGCTGGGTCTCCTACCACGGCTTCGGCCTCAACGTGAAGACGGAGCCCGCCGCGTTCTCCCGGATCCGGCCCTGCGGCCTCGACCCCTGCGTCATGACCTCGATGACGGCGGAGGCGGGCCGCGAGGTCTGCATGGCGGACGTGAAGGCCCGCGTCGCCTCCCGGTTCGCCGAGGTGTTCTCCCTCCCCCCGCTCCCGGTGGAACTCGCCGCGAAGCCCACCTATTCGTAGCCCACCTTCCCCGTCCCGAATCCCGGGTTACGATCGAGGTTGACCGTGCGCAGCGAAGCGGAACGACGGATCGCGCACCTCTACCGGCGGGCCGGTTTCGGACTCTCTCCCGCCGAGCTCCCGGCGGCGGTCGCCCGCGGGTTCGAGGCCTGCGTCGAGGATCTCCTCCACCCCGAAAAGGTGGAGGACCCGATGGGCGAAGCCCTCGAGCGCCTCGAGGGGGAGATCTTCGACCTGACGAACCTCGAGGACGCCCAGGGCTGGTGGCTCTACCGGATGATCCACACGGCCCGGCCGCTCGAGGAGAAGATCGCCCTCTTCTGGCACGGCCACTTCGCGACGGGGGCGGGGAAGGTCGACAACGTCGCGCTCCTCGTGCGCCAGAACGAGCTCTTCCGCGCGAAGGGTCTCGGCCGGTTCGCCGACCTCCTCGGCGCGGTCTCGCGCGACGCGGCGATGCTCCTCTACCTCGACGGGGCGCGCTCGACGAAGGGGAAGCCGAACGAGAACTTCCCCCGGGAGCTGCTCGAGCTCTTCACCCTCGGCCGCGGGAACTACACGGAGGGGGACGTCCGCGAGCTCTCGCGCGTCTTCACCGGCTGGAAGGTCCGCGAGGGGGAGGCGGTCGCCGAGCCGAAGGAGCACGACAACGGGCCGAAGACCCTCTTCGGCGAGACGAAGCCCTGGAAGCCCGAGGAGATCTGCGAGCGCCTCGCCGCCTCGGAGGCGACGGTGGCCCGGCTCGCCGGGAAACTCGTCCGGTTCTTCGTCTCCGATGCGGGCGTTCCGGATCTCGAGGCGGAGGTCGCCCGGGGCTGGCTCGAGTCGGGCGGGGACATCCGGGGGGCGCTCGGGACGATCCTCCGCTCCCCCGCCTTCGTCTCCGAGCCGGCGCTCCGCGCGAAGGTGAAGAGCCCCGCCGAGTTCGTCGTCGGCGCGGTCCGGGAGCTCGGCATCGGCGTCCCCGTGCGCCGCCTGCCGGGTCCGATGGCGAAGATGGGACAGGCGCTCTTCAATCCCCCCTCCGTGAAGGGGTGGGAGGGGGGCCTCGCCTGGATCAACACGGCGACCCTCTTCGAGCGCGCGAACTTCGCGAACACCCTCGTCACCTACCGCGTCCGGAAGGCCGACGGCCGCCCGTTCGATCCGGAGTCGTGGGTCGGGGCCGACGCGGACGGGCCCGCGGTCGTCGGGACCTTCCTCGACGCGCTCCTCGACGGGCACGCGCCTCCCGCGACGCGGGAGGCGCTCGAGAACTACCTCCGGATGAAGGGGGAGAAGGGGCTCCTCGGGCCGTTCCGCCGGACGACGCGGGGCCTCGACGAGAAGGTCCGCGGGCTCGCGCGGCTCATCCTCTCGAGCCCGGAGTACCAGCTCGCATGAAGCGGGGCATCGACCGTCGCGAGTTCCTCCGCGGCGCGTTCGCCGCCGTCGGCGTCGGGGCGGCGGTCCCCTCCGTCTTCGCCCGGGCGCTGCGCTTCCAGGAGACCCGCTCGGCGACCGATCCCTCCGGCCGGATCCTCGTCGTCGTCCAGCTCACGGGAGGGAACGACGGCCTGAACACGGTCGTCCCGTTCGCCGACGACCTCTACCACAAGGCGCGCCCGAACCTCCGCATCGAGACGAAGGACGTGCTGCGGCTCGACGACCGCGTCGGCCTCCACCCCGCCCTCGCGCCCCTCAAGGGCCGCTTCGACAAGGGGGAATTCGCGATCGTCCAGGGGGTCGGCTACCCGAATCCCGACCGGTCCCACTTCCGCTCGATGGAGATCTGGCACTCCGCCCGCGTGGAGGGTCCTCTCCCCCGCGCGGGATGGCTCGGTCGGCTCGCCGACGGCGCGCCGCCGACCCTCCTCGTCCACCTCGGAACGCCCATCCCCTTCGCCCTCGAGCGCGAGGCGGGGAGCGTGCTCGCCTTCGACGGGCCCGACGCCTTCTCGATGGCGGGCGACCGCAACTTCCCCCAGGACCGCGACGCGCAGCTCGAGGCCTTCCGGAAGATCTGCGAGTGCCCGTCGCCGGGGCCCGGCTCCTACGCCGAGGTCGTTCGCGCCACCGCCACCTCGGCGCTGGCGAGCGCGGAGGAGGTGAAGGCCTGCCTCGGCCGCGGGCAGAACAAGGCGACCTACCCTTCCGGCCAGCGCCTCGCCCTGGTCGCCCGGATGATCGCGGGCGGGATGAAGACGCGCGTCTACTACGCCTCGGTCTCCGGCTTCGACCACCACGCGAACCAGAAGGGGGCGCACAGCAACCTCCTCGGCCAGGGCGCCTCCTCCATCGACGCCTTCTTCCAGGACCTCGAGGCCGCCGGCCGCGCGAAGGACGTGGTCCTGATGGCCTTCTCCGAGTTCGGCCGCCGCGTCGAGGAGAACGGGAGCGGCGGCACCGACCACGGGACGGCCGGGCCGGTCTTCCTCTTCGGCCCCGGCGTGAAGGGGGGCCTGCACGGCGCGCCCCCGAACCTCGGCGACCTCGCCGACGGCGACCTCAAGTTCGCGATCGACTTCCGGTCGGTCTACGCCGCGGTCCTTCGCGACTGGCTCGGGGCCGATCCGGCGGCGGCGCTCGGAGGGGAGTTCCCCTCCGTCCCTGTCTTCGCGAGCGCCTAGCCGCTAAGGGCCTCCCACCCCGACTTCCCTCCAGGACCGGACCCGGAGCTCCGGGGGCCCGTCCCCCGGGATCTCCGCGAGGGCCTCGTCGAAGTGGAGCCGCGCGTCCCCGCTCACCTCGACCTCGCGGCCGACGAGGGACCCGTAGGACTCGGAGACTCCCGCGAGGCGCACGCGGGCGCCCGGCGCGTAGACGGCGCCGAAGAACTCGGCTTCCCCGCTCAGACGGACGTCGCCGACGGTTGCCGAGTAGACCAGGAAGGACCCCGGCCGCTTCGCCTGGTTGAGGAGGCCGTTCCCGCCGATCTCGAACACCCCGATGCCGGGGTCGCCGCTCCGGCTTCCGAAGTGGTGGACGACGACGCGGCTGCCGGTCGCGACGACGAGCGTCGCGCGGTCCGCAATCCGGAAGTCCCCGTCCACGTAGAGATCGACCTCCCCACGGAGCGTGACCGTCGATCCCCCGGTCGCCTCGAACGAGACATAGCGGTGCGTCCCCCCCGGGATCGTCGCCGCCTCGCCCGCGGCCGCCTCGAACGGCCCGGAGGCCGGGATCGGCGGATCGTAGGAGGGGATCGGCAGACGGACCGGCGCCGGCGGCGACGCCGTGGAGCCCGAGACATGCGCGCGCTCGCCGACCGACGCGCTCCGTCCCGGACCCGGGCGCGCGTCCCCGAAGACGATCGCCTTCCCCGCGATCGAGAGGTCGTGGTTCGAGCCGACGTCCGCTCGCTTCCTCGCGTGAGGCGGTCCCTCCTGCCCGTTCGTCGCCTGGTCCGAATAGGAGCCGCTCCGCGAGTCGTAGGAGTCGACGAAGACGCCTCCGTCGAGTTTCAGGGGGAGGTCGGCGAACAGGGCCGACCGGAACGGCCCCGGCCTCTCCGCGTGGACGACGACCTCAAAGCGGCGCGAGGTGGAGCGCAGCGTCGCCGACGCGTCGAGGACCCACTCCTCGTCCGGCTCGGTCTCCGTCGCGACGACCTCGTAGGCGCCCCCCGCGAAGGGGCCGCGGACCGTCCCCAGCCCGTCCCCGTCCGCGTCGCGCCGGGCGCGGAGCTCGGCCAGGCTCGCGCTGATCCCCGCCTCCGCCACGTAGAAGGCCTGGGTCCGGGGGTCGGTCGTGCCCGATTCCGCCGTCCGCAGGTGGACGAGGCGGACCGCCCCCGCCGCGAGCGCGGCGAGGACGAGGGCGACGAAGGTCATCGTGAGGAGGGCGCCCCCCCTCGATCCCCGCATGGGTCCCGCTCGCTCCACGTCCGCTCCTAGAGGTTCCGGAGGAAGACCGAGGCCTCGGCGCTCCCGCGCAGGACCGATCCCGTCCCGTCGGGCCGCTCGAGCGTCACCCGCACCGTGAGGAGGCGTCCGTCGAGCGTGAGGCAGAAGCCCGGCTCGTCGACGAGGCCGTTTCCGTTGTCGTCGATCCTGTTCCCGGACTCCCCGGCGAGGTACTCGGCCACCCCGCGCGAGAGCGTCACGGAGGGATCCCCCTCGGAGCCGAGGTCGCGGCGCAGCTCGAGGACCCCCTCGTCCGTCAGGCCGTCCCCGTCGTCGTCCCTCCCGTTGTCCTCCTCCCCCGACTCTCGAACGAAGCGCAGCCGCGCCGTGGGCCCCCACTGGACCATTCCGCCCGAGAAGCCCTGGTTTCGGCGGAAGGTGACCTCCCGGGCCCCCTGCGCGAGCGATCCGACGGCCTCGAGCGTCCCCACCCCCGCTCCCTGGAACTCGTGCGCGAGACGGTCGACGAGCCGGCGCGCCTGCGACGCGAGCTCGGCGATCTGGGTCTCCCGGGACTCGGCGCCGCGGCTCGGCCCGAGGACGGCGTAGACGCCGGCGATGAAGACGAGGAGGGGGACCGCGGTGACGAGCACCTCGGTCAGGGTGAGACCCTGGCGGGAGCGAGGCGGACGATCCATGGTTCACCGCTTCGCCAGGAAGGTGCGGAGGGACCTCGACTCCTCTCCCGAGGATCCGGTCCACTCCACCCGCACGAGGACGGGGAGGAGGAGGTAGTCGCCGGCGTGGTTCGAGTCGTCGACGATTCCGTCCCCGTCGAGGTCGTGGTCCACCGCGAGACCGAAGAGCTCGGCCGTGAGGTCCTCGCGCAGCAGTCCGGGGCGCCCCTCGGGGGAGGGGAACTCGATCCGCCCGGGCGACCGGTCCGCGTCCCCGGGCCGGGGCTCGAGGCCGTCGACCGCGAAGTTCGCCCCGGGGGCGGTCCCCGGCCCCCCGGGGTCGTCGGAGGGGTCGTCGTTGTAGGCGCGGAAGAGGTCCTCGAATTCGACCGTCCCGCCCTGCACCGTCTCGAGGGTCCGCTTCATCGCCCGCAGGGCGAGGGCGCACTCCCGGTCCGAGGGATCGGGGGAGAAGGATTCCGAGAGGAGGCTCCCGGCGGCGAACGCCGGGACCCCGGCCGTCGCGAGGGCGATGGCGAGCTCGACGAGGGACCATCCACCCGGTCCACGGGGAACTCGACGATCCACGCGCAATCCCCTTCCGAGCGCGGGAAGAGGCGGCCGGGAGGGAACCCGACACGCCCCCCGACGCCGCGCGACTCCGCGGAGGCGGAAAAGTATACGGAGGGCGTCAACCGCCCCCCGATGGGACGAAGAGAGGGGGGACGAGGAGAGGGGGGCTACCGCCCGCCGACCGCCGTCAGCTCCTCGGCGAGCGCGCCGGCGTCGAAGAGCTTCTTCATCGCCTCGACCATCCCGGCCGAGTGGACGGCGACGGCCCGCGCCATGACGTCGTCGTAGACGTAGCGGTTCGGCAGGCTCTGGATGTTCCCGTCGAAGATGAGCCCGACGATCTCCGCGTCCTTGTTGATCACCGGGCTCCCCGAGTTCCCGCCGATGATGTCGGCCGTGCAGACGAAGTTGAGGGGGGTCGCCAGGTTCAACCGGTCGCGCCTCTCGATCCACCGGGCCGGCAGGTCGAAGGGAGGCTTGCCGTCGAAGGCGGCGTGGCGCTCGTAGAGGCCGGCGAAGGTCGTCTTGTAGGGGACGAGGGTCGTGTCCTCCTCGTATCCCTTGACCACCCCGTAGGAGAGCCGAAGCGTGAAGGTCGCGTCGGGCCAGATCGCCCGGCCGTAGGCGGCGAAGCGCGCCTTCGAGATCGTCTCGGCGTTGAGGGTCTCGACGCTCTCGAGCTCGTCCTCGGTCTTCTTCCGCAGTCCGCGGAGGACCGGATCGACCGTCCGCGCGAGGGCGATCAGCGAGTCGGTCGACTCCGCGATCGCCTTCGTCCCTCCGGCGGCGAGGCGCTTTCGCTCCTCGACGTCGACGAGCTTCGTGCCGCGCAGCGCCGCGGCGGCGACCTCGGCGGGGGGCTTCCCGCCGAGCGCGGCCTTCACGAAGGGGTCGTCGGGGCCGAGCTCGGCGAGACCCTGGCGGAACGCCTCGGTCAGCTTCGCCTCCTCGAGGTCGAGGTAGACGGGCCGCGCCGAGAAGATCTGGCGCTTGAGCGAGTCGAGGGCCGTGTCGCGGTACTCCGGGAGCCGGTCCTCGTTCTTCTTCTCGAGTTCCGCCGTCATCCGGACGAGGTTCAGGGCGACGCCCGCGAGGAAGGCGTCGGCCCGGGAATACCGCGTCCGGGTCGCGGTCGGGATGATCCCCCTCCTCGCGGCGGCGATCGCCGAGATCGCCTTGGAGAGGGCGACCCCCTCCTTCGAGTCCGCGCCCAGGGTCGAGAGGAGCTGCTCCTCCTCGGCCTTCTTGCGAGCCATGATCTTCGGGTCCTCGAGGCCGCCGAGGTATCCGCTCATCGCCTTGATCGAGTTCTCGACGGAGAAGAGGTCGTCCTTCGCCCGCCGGTCCTCCTGCTCCCCCTTCGAGGAGTAGGCCTTCAGCGCCGCCCGCATCCCGTGGTTGTACTTGAGGGTCTGGGGGAGGCGGATGTCCCGGTCGTACTCGATCTGCGAGAGCGTCATCAGGCGCCCCGTCGAGCCGGGGTTACCGGAGACGAAGACGA
>CBRGOK010000169.1:0-7423 GCA_967798035.1 uncultured bacterium | reverse complement strand
CGGACGGGCGTCCCTCTGGTCCACGGAGTATCAGGAGGTGCCAACTTGGCGGTGCGGATTCGTTTCAAGATGGTGGGGCGGAAGAACCGCCCGGCTTTCCGGCTCGTGGCGTGCGACGTCCGGGCCCCTCGCGACGGGCGCACGCTCGAGCTCCTCGGGCACTACGACCCCCTCGTCGAGGACGAGCAGAAGCGGCTCACCCTGAACGAGGAGCGCGTCCGCTTCTGGATCGGGCGGGGCGCCCGGCCGACGGAGACCGCGCGCGAGTTCCTGAAGCGCCGCGGGATCCTCCTCCCCGCCCCGACCCGGGAGAAGAAGCGCCGCTCCGAGCGCAAGCGCGGGCGCTCCCGGTCCAAGGCCGGCGGAGCGAAGCCCTCGACGGCAGCCCCCTCGGCGAAGCGCTAGCGGACCGCCTTGCCCGGCGTCACCGAGAAGGCCTCCGAGCTCTTCGCGATCCTCGCGCGGGAGTACCGCCGGCTCCCTCCCCTGAGGGACCTCGGGCTCCTCGACCGGCTCCTCCTGCTCCTCCTCGCGAAGGACGCGACCGCCCAGCGCGCGCAGGCCGCCCTCGAGCGGCTGCGCCGCGACTTCGTCGACTGGAACGAGCTGCGCGTGAGCCCCGTCTTCGAGATCCAGCGCTCCCTCGAGCCGCTGGAGGAGGGCGACGTCTCCCCGAAGGCGGACCGGCTGAGGCGGCTCGTCTCCCGGGTCTTCGAGAAGAAGAACAGCCTCTCCCTCGACTGGCTGAAGGGGGAGCCGCCCGAGGCGCAGGACCGCTTCCTCGACTCGCTCGAGGCCCTCGACGCCTACATGATCCACGCCTTCCTCCTCTCCCTCCGGGAGACGGACGAGGTCGCCTTCCACCAGAACATGAGCCGGGTCCTCCAGCGGATCGGGCTCGTCTCGCGCACGGGGTCCCCCTCGAAGGCGCTCGAGGGGATCCGCGCGATCGCCCCGCCGGACGACCTCGCCTCCTTCCAGGCGGTCCTGATCCGCCTCGGCGAGGAGTTGTGCGGGCCCAAGGTCGTCCAGTGCGAGCGGTGCAAGGCGCTGCCGCTGTGCAAGTACGGCCGCGGGCGCGGCTGAGGCGGGTCGAGAAGCCTCGCCCTGACGACCCTCCCGCTCCTCCTCGCCAGCGCCTCGCCCCGGCGGCGGGAGATCCTCCGGGACCTAGGAGTGCGCTTCGAGGTGGTCCCCCCCGGCATCGACGAGACGCTAGGTCCGGGGATCCCTCCCGAGGCGGCGTCGGAAGCGCTCGCCCTCGCGAAGGCCCGCGCGGTCGCCGTCCGGCGGCCCGGCTTCCTCGTCCTCGGGGCGGACACCCTCGTCGCGGTGGGGAGGAGGACGCTCGGGAAGCCCTCGGACCGAGCGCAGGCGCGGGCCTTCCTCGGGCTCCTCTCCGGGAGCACCCACCAGGTCGTGACGGGGCTCGCCCTCGGGCCCTCCCCCGACGGGCCGTGGCGGGTGGGGCACGCTGTCACGGAGGTGACGATGCGGCGGATCGAGCCCGCCGAGGTCGAGGGGTACCTCGACTCGGGCGAGTGGGAGGGGAAGGCGGGGGCGTACGCGATCCAGGAGACCGCCGACCGGTTCGTGACGCGCCTCGAGGGGTCCCGGACGAACGTCGTCGGGCTCCCCGTCGAGCTCCTCGTCGAGTACCTGCGGCTCGCCGGGTTCCCCGTCCCTCGCGACCCCCCGATTGCACGGAGCCCGGGCACGGGCTAGATTCCTCCCCCTTCTCGCGGTCCCGGGCGCGGGCGGACAGGACGCCGCGCCAGCCCCGCGGGAGGTCGCACCCCCATGAAGCCGGACATCCACCCCGACTACCGGACCTGCACGATCTCGTGCGGGTGCGGCGAGAGCTTCGTCACGCAGGCGACCATCGAGAAGCTGACGGTCGAGACCTGCTCCAAGTGCCACCCCTTCTACACGGGGAAGCAGAGGTTCGTGGACACGGCGGGGCGGATCGAGCGGTTCCGGCAGAAGTACGGCATGACGGAGTGAGCCTCGCCGGGGGGCTCCGCGATGCCCTCCTCCCTGGTCCAAAAGCTGGAGGAGCTCGAGCGCCGGCGCGACGCGCTGGCCTCGGAGGCCGCCGCGCTCGCGAGCTCGGCGGATCGCCGCCGGATGGTGTCGGTCCTCCGGGAGCTCGGCTCCCTCGAGAAGATCGTCTCCCGGTTCGGCGAGATGCGGGACGTCGAGCGCCGCCTCGCGGAGGCGCGGGAGATCGAGCAGGGGGAGAAGGACCCCGATCTCCTCGCCCTCGCGAAGGAGGAGCTGGCCGACCTCGGCTCCCGCGCCCGCGCGATCGAGGGGGAGCTGCGCGACCTCCTCACGGCCGACCCGGAGGACGCGCGCGAACGGGTCATCCGCGAGGTCCGGGGCGGGACGGGAGGGGAAGAGGCGTGCCTCTTCGCGGGCGACCTCCTCCGCATGTACCAGCGCTACGCCGAGAAGAAGGGGTGGAAGTTCGAGCTCCTCGACGTGCGCACGACCGACCTCGGAGGGGTCCGGGAGGCCGTCGCCGCGCTCGCCGGGGATGGCGTGTACGCGCGTCTGCGCTTCGAGTCCGGGGGCCACCGCGTCCAGCGCGTCCCGAAGACCGAGGGGCAGGGGCGGATCCACACCTCTGCGGCGACCGTGGCGGTCCTCCCGGAGGTGGAGGACCTCGAGGTCGACCTCAAGGACGAGGACCTCCGCATCGACACCTACTGCGCGAGCGGCCCCGGGGGGCAGCACGTGAACAAGACCGCTTCCGCGGTCCGGATCACGCATCTCCCGACGGGGACGGTCGTCCAGTGCCAGGACGAGCGCTCCCAGCACAAGAACAAGGCGCGGGCGATGCGGATCCTCCGCTCGCGCCTCTACGAGCGGGCGCGTGAGAACCGCGACAGCGCGCGGGCGGAGCACCGGCGTTCGCTCACCGGTTCCGGGGACCGCAGCGAGCGGATCCGGACCTACAACTTCCCGCAGGACCGGCTCACCGACCACCGCATCGGGTTCACCGGGCACGACCTCCCCTCGATCCTCGACGGGGGGCTCGACCCGGTGCTCGACGCCCTCCGGGAGAAGGACCGGGAGGAGCGCCTCTCCCGGCTCTGAGGCTCCGCCCCGAGGAGGATCCCTGGAGAGGACGATCCCCCCCGCCGGCTCCGGGGAAGGGGCGCCGGCCGCCTCCCCGGCGACCGAGGGCTCCGAGTGGAAGGAGTGCGTCGCCTGCCTCGAGCCCGTCCGCGCCGCCGCCCGCGCCTGTCCGTCCTGCGGGACGAGGATCGCCCTCCTCGAGGGGACCGATCGCGGGCCGGCGCGCCTCTTCGCCGGATGTCTCCTCCTCGCCCTGGGGAGCCTCCTTCCCTGGGGAGTCGTCCCCTCCCGGTGGCTGGGGGAGATCGCGCGCCCGGCCTGGCTCCTCCTCGGCCTCTGGGGGATGTGGCGGATCTGGGTCGCGATCCTCGCGGGGAGGGTCTCCCCGGCGCCTCTCCTGCTGCAGGTCGTGCCGTTCTTCTGGGGGTTGAGGTTCGCCGCGATGCCCCTCCTCCTCGATCCGCGCGGGGAGCGGCCCGCCCGACTCACGGAGTTTCAAGCGGGGCTCCCCGACGCGGTGGCCGAGATTGGCCTGCGCCTGCAGACCGTCGGCTCCGGCCCGATCCTCGTCCTCCTCGGCTCCACCCTCACGCTGGTCGCGCTCGCCCTCTCGGTCGCCTCCGGCGCTCGCGCCGGGAAGGCGAGGCGGGCCGCGAGGGTCCGGAGGTCGCCCGAGGCCACGGGCCGGGCGTAGGGGGGAGGTCCGCGACGGATGGCTCCGAAGGGGGGAGAGGCGGCGCCCCGGACGGTCCTCGAGTTCCTCCTCCGGGCGAGCGCGTTCCTCGCGAATCGCGGCGTCCCCTCCGCGCGGCTCGACGCGGAGGTCCTGCTCGCCCACGTGCTCGGCATTCGCCGGCTCGACCTCTACCTCGACCACGAGCGGCGCCTCGCGCCGGGGGAGGTGGACGCATACCGCGACCTCCTCCGGCGGCGCGGGGAGCGCGCGCCGGTCGCCCACCTCACGGGAGAGCGGGAGTTCTTCGGCCTCCGCTTCCGCGTGAGCCCGGCGGTCCTCGTCCCCCGCCCGGAGACGGAGGGGCTCGTCGAGGAGGCCCTGTCCTTCCTCCGCGGCTGGGAGGCGGAGGGGAGGGGGGCCGTCGCGGCGGACGTGGGGACGGGGAGCGGATGCGTCGCCGTGGCGCTCGCGCGGGGGATCCCCTCCGTGCGGATCCTCGCGACGGACCGGTCCTCCGCGGCCCTCGCCGTGGCCCGGGAGAACGCGCGCGCCCACGGCGTGGAGCGCCGGGTCCGGTTCGCGCGGGCCGACTTCCTCGAGGCGGTCCTCGACCGGAGCCTCGACCTCGTCGTCTCGAATCCCCCCTACGTCGACCCGGCGGGGAAGGACGCCCTCCCTCCGGAGGTCCGCGACCACGAGCCCCCCGAGGCGCTGTTCGTCCCCGCCGCGGATCCCCTCGCCTTCGTCCGCGCCCTGGCGACCGGCGCGGCCCGCGTCCTCCGTCCGGGGGGCCTCCTCCTCCTCGAGATCGCCGCAGGGAGCCGGGAGGGGGTCGAGGCCGAGCTCCTCCGGTCGGGGCTCCGGGAACCCTCCTTCCGCCGCGACCTCGCCGGGCTCGACCGGATCGCCCGCTCAGGGGCGGGCTGAAGCCCGGACGAACTCCGCGAGGCGGTCGCGGTCGGCCTCCGAGATCTCGGTGAAGAAGATCCCGATCTCGAAGCCCGCCTCCGCCCGGCGCGCGCAGCGGACGACGGCCCCTTCCCCTTCGATGCGGCGGGGCCCCTCGGGGGAGGGGAGGCTGAACCGGAACCGGACCCTCGTCATCTCGGGGACCGCTCGCGCCGCGGTCGCGCAGATGCCGCTCCGGCTGATGTCGCGGACCTGCGCCTCGAGGGGGCCCGAGGGGGGGGTGAAGACGAGGGGGAAGGAGGCGCGGGCGCGGGGCTCGCGCCGGCGCTCGACGGGGACAGGAGGGGGGCGGTCCACCCCGCGTACTTACCGCGCGCGCGGACGGGGGGCAAGCCGCCCGGCGTTGAGCGCGGGGGGGGTCGCACTAGAATCCCCCCCGCGAGGCGCAAGCACCCATGGCGAGCCTGAACAAGGTCCTCCTGATCGGGAACCTCACGCGGGACCCCGAGCTCCGCTACACCCCGACGGGGACGGCCGTCTGCGAGTTCGGGCTCGCGACGAACCGGAAGTTCCCCACGCAGGGGGGGGAGACGCGCGAAGAGACCTGCTTCGTCGACGTCGTCGTCTACGGGAAGAGGGCGGAGGCCTTCTCGAAGTACTTCTCGAAGGGACGCCCCGCGTTCCTCGAGGGGCGCCTCGAGTTCCGGCAGTGGGAGACCCCGGAGAAGCAGAAGCGAAGCCGCCTCCGGGTCGTCGCGGAGGACTGGCAGTTCGTCGCCCCGGCGCCCGGCTCCGGGGGCGGCCCGCGGCCCGGCCCCGCGCGCGGGCCCGCGCGCGCGGCGGAGCCCCCCCCGCTCGAAGCCTCGCCCCCGGAGGAGGCTCCGGTCGAGGAAGGGCCGCTCGACGCCGAGCCGCAGGACACGCCCTTCTAGCCTCCGCCGTTCCAGGTTCCTCCTGCTGGGGCCCGCACGGGGCCCGGCCCGCACTCTCAAGTCCCCGCCAACTCCGGCCGATACCGCGGCCCGGTGCCGCCGATGGAAGATCGCCGGAGTCTCATCAACGTCCGCGACGTCCTCGAGAAGAACTCGTACACGGCGAGCCTCGAGGAGCTGAAGACGAAGGGCCGGACGCAGGTCCGGGTCATCCGCGCGGACCAGATCGCGGCCATGATCGAGGAGGCGGTGCTCCGCGTCCTCGGCGAGCGCAAGAGCCCGGAGGAGGTCGAGGCGCTCGTCGGCCGCTCGAAGGAGGAGTTCCGCAGCATGCTCGCGGAGCGCGAGCGGGAGCTCGCGAAGAGCCGGGACCGCCTCGCCGAGCTCGAGCAGGTCCGGGCGGAGCACTCCGTGCTCAAGACGGAGAACGAGCGCCTCCAGAAGGAGGTGCCGACGAACCTCGGCGAGCTCCTCGGCAAGCTCCAGTCGGAGGTCTCCGCGGTCCGAGAGAGCCTCGTCGCCGGGGCGCGCCCCGCGGGAGCCGCGGGCGGGGCGGCGGGGGAGGAAGAGGTCAACGCCAAGCTCGACAAGCTCGCGAAGGCGATGAACGACCGCCTCGACCGGATCGGCAAGAAGGTCGGCGCCGCGAACGTGATCGAGGGGGACCCGACCGACCTCGGCGCGATCTTCGCGTCGCAGCCGGAGCTCGAATCGAATCTCGCGAACGTGGACGTGAAAGAGAAGACCGCCGGCGGGATCGCCGGGGCTCTCGAAAAGGCCCGTTCCCTCCGACGCAAGGAGGGGGCGAAGTAACCGGAGAGGAGTCCGATGGACGAGCGCAACTATCAAGGGGGCTCGGCTCCCTGGAGCGGCGGAGAGACCTCCGTCGGGCCGGAGACGAGTGGTCGGGCGGCGGGAGGGTCGGGGGGGCGCGGCGGCGGCGCGCCCGCCGGCGCGAGCGCCGCGGCGACGGGCGGGCAGACCACCGCGATCGTCGGGCAGGGGCGCGACCACGGGACCGCGAACCTGGTCGGGGCCTGTCGCAACGCCGACGGCTCGATCCGCATCACGCTCGAGCGCAACGCCTTCCTCGACGTGCAGGCGGACGTCTTCTCGAAGTCGATGCTGACGAAGCTCGGCGTCCCCTACGTCGTGCACGAGGGGAAGCTGATCGTCCTCGGCGAGCCGGCCTTCGAGCTGGCGAACATCTTCGGGCGCGAGACGCGCCGCCCGATGAAGGGGGGGCTCGTCTCCCCGAACGAGGTCGACGCGGCCCCGGTCATGCGGATGCTGATCCAGAAGATCATCGGCCAACCGCAGACCCCGGGGGAGACCCTCTACTTCTCCGTCCCGGCCGAGTCGATCGACTGCGACAACAACGTCGTCTACCACCGCGGCCTCTTCGAGGGGCTCCTCTCCCGCATGGGGTACACGCCCCACGCGATCGGGGAAGGCCACTCGGTCGTCTTCTGCGAGCTCGCCGACAAGGACTTCACCGGGATCGGGATGTCCTTCGGGGGAGGGATGGCGAACGTCTGCGTCGCGTACAAGACGATCCCGGCCCTCGCCTTCTCGATCGCGCGCGGCGGGGACTGGATCGACAAGAACGTCGCCGACGTCCTCGGCGTCCCCCGCAGCCGCGCGACCTACTTGAAGGAGCGGGGCGTCGACCTGACGAACCCGCGCGGCCGCGAGGAGGAGGCGATCTCGATCTACTACCACAACCTGATCGCCTACATCCTCCAGAACCTGAAGGCGCGCTTCGAGTCGAGCGAGGGGATGCCGACCCTGAACGAGCCGGTCGACATCGTCTGCTCGGGCG
>CBRGOK010000168.1:0-7499 GCA_967798035.1 uncultured bacterium | reverse complement strand
GATCCCTCTCGAGGTCAGCTGCCAGACCGCCTCGTACGTGAGGGTGCCGCTCCTCGAGACGACCCCGACGCGTCCGGGCCGGTGGATGTAGCCCGGCATGATCCCGACCTTGCACTCCCCCGGGGTGATCACGCCCGGGCCGTTCGGCCCGAGCAGCCGCGTCTTCCCGCCCCGCAGCGCCTCCCTCACCCGCGCCATGTCGAGGGCGGGGATCCCCTCCGTGATCGTCACGACGAGGCGGATCCCGGCGGCCGCCGCCTCGAGGATCGCGTCGGCGGCGAACGCCGCCGGGACGTAGATCACCGAGACGTCGGCTCCGGTCCTCGCGACCGCCTCCGCGACGGTGTCGAACACCGGCACCCCGCCGACCGCCTTCGTCCCCCCCTTCCCCGGCGTCACCCCGGCCACCACCTTCGTGCCGTAGGCGAGGGCCTGCTCCGTGTGGAACGTCCCGTTCGCCCCCGTGATCCCCTGGCAGAGGACCCTCGAGTCCTTGTCGACGAGGACGCTCACCGCGGGCCCTCCCCCGCCGCCGCGCAGGCGAGCGCCGCCGCCTCGTCCATCCCGGAGGCCGGGCGGATCGGGAGCCCCGACCCCGCGAGGATCTCCCGGCCGCGCTCGACGTTCGTCCCCTCGAGCCGCACGACGAGGGGCACCTTCAGTCCCCCCTCGCGCGCCGCCGCGACGACCCCCTCCGCCAGCACGTCGCACTTCACGATCCCGCCGAAGATGTTGACGAGGACCGCCCGCACCTTCGGGTCGGAGAGGAGGATCCGGAAGGCGGCGGAGACCCGCTCCTTCGTCGCGCCCCCTCCGACGTCGAGGAAGTTCGCGGGCTTCCCCCCATGCAGCAGAAGGGCGTCCATCGTCGCCATCGCGAGCCCCGCCCCGTTCACCATGCAGCCGATCGTCCCGTCGAGGGCGACGTAGGAGAGGTCGTGGCGGGAGGCCTCGACCTCCTTCGCGTCCTCCTCGTCGAGGTCGCGCAGCTTCCCGGCCTCGGGGTGGCGGTAGAGGGCGTTGCCGTCGAAGACGACCTTCGCGTCGAGCGCGAGCGCCTCCCCCTCCTTCGTCAGGACGAGGGGGTTCACCTCGGCGATCGAGAGGTCGAGGTCGAGGTAGGCCCGGGCGAGCGCCTCCAGGAGCGCGGCGACCTTCCCCGCCTCCTTCCCGGCGATCCCCATCCCGAAGGAGAGCGCCCTCGCCTGGAACGCCCGCAGCCCGGCGGTCGGGCTCATCGCCTCCTTCAGGATCTTCTCGGGGGATCGGGCCGCGATCTCCTCGATCTCGACCCCCCCTTCCGCGCAGGCCATCGCGACCGGCGCCGCGAGCCGGCGGTCGAGGGCGACCCCGACGTAGATCTCCCGCGCGATCGCGCAGCCCGTCTCGACGTAGACCCTGCGGACGATCCTTCCGGCCGGCCCCGTCTGCACCGTCACCAGCGGCTTGCCGAGCATCCCTTCGGCCGCCGCCGCGGCCTCGGCCGAGGAACGGACGAGGCGGATTCCGCCCGCCTTTCCCCTCCCCCCCGCGTGGATCTGCGCCTTGACCGCGCAGACGCCCACCCCGAGCGATTCGTAGGCCGCGGCGGCCTCGGCGGGCTTGAACGCCACCTTCCCCTTCGGAACCGGAACGCCCTACCGCGCGAGGAGTTCCTTCGCCTGGTATTCGTGGATCTTCACGCTCGGGAAGGGGCGCGATGCTAGGGATCGCGCGGGGTGGGTCAAGGAACGGCTCGTCCCTTGCAGGGGGGCGGGGCGGGGGGACAATGCTCCCGCGTTTCGAAGGGAGATCCGCGGATGCGCTCGCGCTCGCTCCTCCTCGTCCTGGGGCTCGTCTCGGCGCCGGCGCCGCTGGCCGCGCAGAGCCAGCGCTTCGCCGACCTGCACCGGATGTTCCCTCCCGATTCGGACGAAACGGTCGCGCTCGCCTTCGGGGACATCGACGGGGACGGGGACCTCGACCTCTTCCTCGTGAACTCGGACCCGTACTTCCTCGAGCAACACCGTGTCTACCTGAACGAGGGATCCGGGGCGTTCGCCGCCGCGCCATCCCAGCCCCCCGTGAATCCGTACGGCGGCGCGCAGGCCCTCTCTCTCGGGGACGTCGACGGGGACGGGGACCTCGACGCCCTGGTCGGGAATTTCGGGCAGCTCTGCGGCCTTCTCCTCAACAACGGCTCGGGAGTCTTCACCGACGCCAGCGCGCAGCTTCCGCCCATCATCCGGCCGACGCGGGCCGTCGCTCTCGCCGACCTCGACGGCGACGGGGACCTCGACGCCCTGATCGGGAACGACGCGCAGCAGAATCGCTTCTACGAGAACAACGGGACCGGACTCTTCCTCGACGCCACCTGGCGGCTCCCCGCCGTCTTCATCCGCACGTACGCCCTCGCCGTCGGGGACGTCGACGGGGACGCGGATCTCGACCTCCTCGTCGGGAACGGCGAGCCGGGATCCGGGGCCTTCAACCGCCTCCAATTGAACGACGGGACGGGCGTCTTCACCGACGCGACGTCGCAGCTCCCGGCGATCCTCGAGGACACGAAGGCACTGGCCTTGGGGGACGTCGACGGGGACGGCGACCTCGACGCCCTCGTCGGGAACGACGGACCGAGCCGCCTCTACGTGAACAACGGCTCGGGCGTGTTCGCGGACGCGACCTCCCAACTCCCCCCCACGCTCGAGACCACGCGGTCCCTCGCGCTCGGCGACGTCGACGGGGACGGCGACCTCGACGCCTTCATCGGAAACGCCGGGACGCAGAAGCGCCTCTACCTGAACGACGGCGCGGGCTCCTTCACCGACGCGACCTCGCCGCCCCCCCTCGAGACGCAGGCCACCCAGGCTCTCGCCCTCGGCGACGTCGACGGGGACGGCGACCTCGACGCCTTCCTCGGGAACGGCGGGCAGAACCGGCTGTACCTGAACGCGGGCACGGGGATCTTCGCCGACGCGACCTCCCAGCTCCCGGTCTTCGTCGACGACACCTACGCCGTCGCCCTCGGGGACGTCGACGCCGATGGAGACCTCGACGCCCTGATCGGGAACTACGCGGGCATCAGCCCCCTCGTCGCCGGCCAGGAGCGCCTCTATTTGAACGCCGGCAACGGGGTCTTCGCCGACGCGACCTCCCAACTCCCGGCGATCCCGACCTTCACCCGGGTGGTGGCTCTCGGGGACGTCGACGCCGACGGGGACCTCGACGCCCTCCTCGGGAACTACGCGGGCATCAACCCTCTCGTCGGCGGCCAGGAGCGCCTCTACTTGAACGACGGCACGGGATTCTTCAGCGACGCCACGACCCAGCTCCCCTCGAGCTTCGACTTCACCTACGCGGTCGCGCTGGGGGACGTGGACGGGGACGGAGACCTCGACGCCCTGATCGGGAACGCCCCGTCCCCGAACCGCCTCCTCCTCAACGACGGCACCGGCGTCTTCGCGGACGCGTCGAGCCAGCTTCCCCCGGGGAACTACTGGGCACGGGCGCTCGCCTTCGGGGACGTCGACGGGGACGGAGACCTCGACGCAGTCCTGGTCGGATTCCCGCGTCTCATCCTGAATGGCGGTGGCGGCGTCTTCGCGGACGCGTCGGCCCAGTTCCCGGCGGTCCCCTTCAACACTCAGGCCCTCGCGCTCGGGGACGTGGACGAGGACGGCGACCTCGACGCGGTGATGGGGAGCGCCGGCTGCTGCGGGTTCGGGGCGCAGAACCGCCTCTACCTCAACAATGGATCCGGCGTGTTCGCGGAAGCCGCGGCGGCTCTCCCTCCGATCCTGGACGTCACGTCCGCCCTCGCCCTGGGCGACGTCGACGGGGACGGAGACCTCGACGCCGTCTTCGGGAACTTCGAGGAGCCGAGCCGCCTTCCCGTCTTCAACCTCACGCGCCAGCTCGCGTGGAGGGGAATCCCCGGGGTCGGGAAGCCGCTCGTGCTCGACATCCGGGGGCCGGCGAACGGCGGCTGGCAGCTCGCCGCGGCCCTGGGAACCGCCAGCATCCCTCTCCCTCCCTTCGGGACTCTGCGGCTCGCCCCCGCGACGCTGATCCCCGTCGCGGTGGGCGCGCTCGACCCCGACGGTCGAGCCAGCGTCTCCTTCGCCGTTCCCGCCAATCCCGCCCTCCTCGGCGTCTCCGTTTATTGGCAAACCCTCGTCGCCTCGCCGGCGCGCCTGACGAACCTCGAGGTCACGACCTTCACGAACCTGTAGCGACGGCGCTTTTGACGCGCCCGGGCGCAGGCGGAAGAATCCCGCATATGCCGGGAGCGACGACCGCGCGCGACGGGATCCTCACTCACGAGGAGATCCTGGAACTCCTCGAGAGAGGGGCGCTCAAGGGCCGCCAGCCGACCCTCCCCGCGCAGGTCCAGCCCGCGAGCCTCGACCTCCGGCTCGGCGAGTACGCCGTCCGCGTCCGGACCGGCTTCCTCCCGGAGGCGACGACGGTCGAGGAGAAGCTCGCAGACCTCGGCCTCTACCGGTTCGACCTGAAATCGGGGGGCGTCCTCGAGCGCGGGCAGATCTACCTCGTCCCCCTCCTCGAGGAGCTCGCCCTCCCTTCCGGCGTCCGCGCCCGGACGAACCCGAAGTCGACGACGGGGCGCCTCGACATCTTCACCCGGGTCGTCACCGACCGGAACGGGAGGTTCGACGAGGTGCCCCCGGGATTCCGGGGACGGCTCTGGATCGAGGTCGCGCCGCGCTCCTTCCCGATCCGCGTCCGGACGGGAGTCTGCCTCAACCAGATCCGCTTCTCGCGCGGCGAGGCCGCCCTCGACGATGCCGCGGTGCGGGACCTGCATCGCCGAACGCCCCTCGTCTTCGGCGAGGGGGGGGCGCTCCCCGCCTCCGAGGTTCGGTTCGACGGCGAGGGGGGAGTCTTCCTGCGGATCCGGCTCCGGAGCGACGAGGCGGTCGGCTACCGCGCGAAGCGCTTCTCGGGGATCGTCGACCTCGAGAAGGTGGGCGTTCTCGACCCCTCCGACTTCTGGGAGCCGGTGACCGCCCCGAAGGGGGCCCTCATCGTCGAGCCGGAGGAGTTCTACATCTTCTCCTCCCTCGAGAAGGTCGCCGTCCCCCCGGACCACGCCGCCGAGATGCTCGCCTACGACGTCGGGATCGGGGAGCTTCGGACGAACTACGCCGGCTTCTTCGACAACGGCTTCGGCCACGGCCGGGGCGAGCGGAGCGGGACGCGCGCGATCCTCGAGGTGCGCGCGCACGACGTCCCCTTCCTCGTCGAGGACGGGCAGGTGATCTTCCGCCTGAAGTACTTCCGGACGACGGGGGTCCCCTCGGTCCTCTACGGGGACTCCGCGGCGGGCTCCCGCTACGCGGACCAGGACCTCGCCCTCGCGAAGCAGTTCCGGGCGTTCGGCGCGCGATGACCGGGCGCGGCGCGGCACCCGTGTCGCGCCGGACCGTCCTCGGGATCTTCCTCCTCTCGGGCGCCTCCGCCCTCGTCTACCAGATCCTCTGGGCGCGCCAGCTCGGCCTCGTCTTCGGGAACACGACCCTTTCGGTCTCGGTCGTCCTCGCGGCCTTCATGGCCGGCCTCGCGCTCGGCGCCGCCCTCGCCGGGAAGATCCTCGTCGCGCGCGCGGATCCGCTGCGAGTCTACGCGTGGATCGAGGGGGGGATCGGGCTCTACGCGCTCCTCTTCTCCCCCCTCGTGCGCGCCCTCGAGGCGCTCTACCCCGCGATCTTCTCGGACGAGAGCTCGCCCCTGGCGCTGACGGGATTCCGGGTCTTCTTCGCCCTCGCCCTCCTCCTCCCGCCGACGACATTGATGGGGGCCACCCTCCCCCTCCTCACCGAGTCGCTCCACCGCCTCGGCGTACGGCGGGGGGACTGGAACGCCGGCCGGCTCTACGCCGCGAACACGTTCGGGGCCGCGCTCGGCTCCGTGGCGAGCGGGTTCTTCGCGATCGAGCTCCTCGGCATCCAGGCGACGACCTGGGCGGCCGCGCTCCTCAACTTCCTCGTCATGGCGATCGCTCTCGCCTTCGCGCGCAGGGCGCCTCCGGTCGCGGTCGGAGGGGAGAGCCCGCCGGCTGCCGAGCCCGCCGTGACGAGGGAACCGCGGCGCCTCCTCTTCCTCTTCTCGGGGACGGGCGCGCTCGCGATGGCCGCCGAGGTCCTCTGGTCGAGGGCCCTGATCTTCTTCGTCGGAAGTTCCACCTACGCCTTCAGCGCGATCCTGGTCGCCTACCTCGTCGGGATCGCGCTCGGGAGCTGGATCGCCTCCCGGTTCGTGCGGCGGCTCCGCGATCCCGGCCCTCTCCTCCCCTTCGCCCTCCTCGCGGCCGGCGCCTGGCACGCGCTCGCGATCGCGTGCGTCGACCCGCTCGTGCGGAGCGCCGGTCGACTCCTGGCCGGCCCGGACATGCGCGCGATGGCGCCCGGACTCCTGGGGGTCTACGCCGTCCTGCTCCTCCTCCTCCTTCCGCCGGCGATGCTGAGCGGGGCGGTCTTCCCCGTCGTCACCCGCTTGGTCGGGGGCGAGTCGGGGGACCGGGGAGCCCCCATCGCCCGGGCCTACACCTGGAACACGGTCGGGGCCATCGCGGGCTCTCTCCTCGCTGGATTCGCGATCGCGCCGGCCTTCGTGCAGTTCCACGCGCTCCACGTCCTCGTCCTCGCGAGCGTGGCGCTGTCGGCCCTCGCCTGGTGGGCGATCGGGTGGAAGGGGCGCCCGAGACTGGCCGGCGCGACGCTCCTCGGCTCCCTCCTCCTCGCGCTCTGGAGCGGCCGCGCGCTGCGGGAGACCGATCTCTTCGTGCGGCTCCTCTTGCTCGGTCGCCCGGGGACGGAGGTGACGCACCACGGGAGCGGCCTCCAGGGAACGACAACGGTGCTCCGCGCGACGAACGGCTTCGAGGGCGCCTCGCTCCTCCTCGTCAACGGCGTCGGGATGACCTTCAAGGGGGCGGTCACGAAGGCGATGGCGCACCTCCCCCTCGTCGCGCACGGCCGGGCCGAGGACACGCTCGTCATCTGCTTCGGGATGGGGACGACCTTCCGCTCGGCCCTCTCCCACGGCGGGCGCGTCGACGTGGTGGAGCTGGTCCCCGAGGTGTTCGACCTCTTCGGCCACTTCTACGCGGACGCGGAGATCCTCCGGCGCAGTCCGAGCGGCCGGATGATCGTGAACGACGGCCGCAACTTCCTCCTCCTCACGCGCAAGCGCTACGACGTGATCACGATCGACCCGCCGCCGCCGATCGACGGCGCCGGGGTGAGCCATCTCTACTCGCGGGAGTTCCTCGAGCTGGTGAAGTCGCGCCTGCGGCCGGGCGGGATCGCGGCGCACTGGCTCCCGCAGGTCCACCCGCTGAGCGGCGTCCCCGACGCGGCGACCCGCGACATGCTGCTGCGGACGTTCCGGGTGACCTTCCCCCACGCGATGGCGATCGAGGGGCAGAAGGGGTCCGGCACCCACATCCTAGGCTCGCTCACCCCCTTCGCCCTCGACCCCGCGCGGGTCGAGGAGGCGAT
>CBRGOK010000167.1:0-7517 GCA_967798035.1 uncultured bacterium | reverse complement strand
AAAGAGGTAGGAGACCTTCGAGAGCGCGGGCGGGAGCATCCTCACGTCGCCTCCTTGAGCGAACCGCGAATCGGGGACCGGGCGGGGGGGCCGTCCCGGTGTCGAGTGAATCGTAGCCTCGGCTCCCGGCTCGCGCGGCACGGGCGCGCCGACACTCGGTTCCCGGCGGAGGTTGCCAGGCGCGAGAGTCGCGGAATGAGCCGGGGACCTGTTACCCGCGCTCCCGGTGCGCCTAAGGAAACTGAGCCCAATCCGGAAGGACGGCGTGCGTTCCGTAGAAGCCGCTTTCCTCGGGCGGAACCTCCTTCGGGTAATCCGCCCGCGCGCCGGGTTCGGTCCAGACTTGAAACTCGCCGCGGTCACGACCCTCTGGATCTCGCTCTCGGCGGCTCCTCTCCTCGCCCAGGGCGAGGAGCGCGTCGAGTCGGGCGACGATCTCCTCCGGCGGGCGGAGCAGGCTCGTCGAGGGAGCGCCCCCGACCCGGAGAAGGTCCTCGAGCTCCTCGATCAGGCCGCCCTCGCGTACTGGTTGGAGGGGCCGACGGGTCCGGTGGCCGTCCGGTCCCCCGTGAACGACGGATTCCGCTGGGCGGCCGGGTTCCATGCGGAGCGCGAGGAGTGGCAGAAGGCCCTCGACACCTGGCGGCGATGGACGCCGGTGACCACGTGCAAGAACGAGTGGTGGGTGTTGCTGGCGGAGCGCGCGGGGAACATCGCGCTCTGCCAGGCCTGGCTCGGGGGGCGCGACGCCGCGATCCCGGAGCCGCAGGTCGAGGCTCCCGGATGGGGCGGGGGCCCCTACCGGGAGGCGTTCTACTATCTCCAGTGCGTCGATCACCTCTGGCGGGTCGACAGTCCCAAGGAAAGGCTGAGGTCCTGGGGTCGACCGCGCGTGCCCTCCGTCGTCCTCGAGCCCTATGGCTCCCCCCCTCCCGGGGAGGACTGGCACCCCTATCGCACCGCGCTCGCCCTCCTCTCGGCCTACGACGAGGGGGATCCCGTCCGGATCCTGGCCGCGTTGGACCTCGAGTGGGACCCGGTCCGGATGAACGACTTCGAGAAGGAACGTTCCGTTCCTTCGCAGGCGTACATCTTCGCGGGGAGGGCTCTGGCGAGCTTCGGACCGCCCGCGACCAATCTCGTCGCGAAGGCGATCAAGGAGGGGAACCCGCGGGCCTTCAAGGTCGCCGGGTTCACGGGGCGGGAGGAACTCGTCTCGGCGCTCGAGGCCCGGGCTCGGACCGAGACCGAGGAGATCAGGAAGGGTTTGATCGACGACGCACTCCAGCACCTCCGCGTGGAGGAGGCTCCCGTGTCCGGTCCGGCGTCTCGACCCTCCGGCGAAGCGCGCTAGGGGAGGCTCCTCCGAGCCTCGGAGACAATCGCGCCGCTCGAGGGGGTGCCGTGGACCCGCGGGGACACCGTCCGAACTGCAGGGGTCCCCTGACCGCTCGAGATCTCGTGAGATGGACGAGGGGGGAAGGGGGCACTCCTCTTGGAGGTCGAGTTCGCGCCTCGCCCGGGGACCGCGTTCGCTCGGGGCTGAATCCCGGCTTTCCGGGGATGGAGAAACATGCTGCGCCCCATCCTCGCCCTCGTCACGGCGCTCCTCCCGGTCGCCGAGGGAGCCCGGGCCCAGGACGTCTACGACGCCCAGCTGAGCGGAGGGAACGAGATCCCCCCGGTCTCAACCGGGGGCCTGGGCGTGGGCACCTTCGCCCTCAACGACGACGACACTCTGAGCTACTACCTCGCGACTAGCGGCCTCTCCGGGCCGATCCTTTCCGCCGGCATCCGGTCGGGAACGAGCGCCGGTGTGGGGCCCCTCCTCTTCTCGCTGACGTTGTGCGGGCCCTCGACGGCCTGCGGGACGACGACCTCCCTGTCGGCGGTCTGGAAAGCGAACCTCCTCGCCGGCGCCCTCTACGTGGACGTCGTCACGCCGAGCTACTTCGGCGGAGAGATCCGCGGCCAGATCCGGCCGCCGGCGTGGGCCGACCTTCGCGGGGAGGGCACGTGCCTCCCCTCCGCTCCGGCGGGGAGCGGCTGCTTCGGCGCGACGGTCGCCCCCGACGGCTCGATCGCCTACGCGTGCGAGGTCGTCGGGATCGCGGGAGCCCCAATCACGCTCGACATCCACGCAAATCCGGCACCCTGCTCCGTCGGATCCGTGGCCTTCTCCCTCGGACTCCTCGCCGGTTCCCCCGGCGGGCCGTTCTCGACGGGGATCCGGACGGCAGGGCCCGATGCCGCCCCCGCGCTCGCGGGCCTCTACGCCGGGGAGTTCTACTGCGACCTCCACACGACGGCGTTTCCGGGGGGCGCGCTCCGCGGCGAGATCCGGGGAGGGACGCTGCCCGTGGCGCAGCCGGGCGGCTGCGCCGGGACGGGAGGACTCTCGCCTCGACTCGAGTGGATGGGGGGACCGCCGCGCCTCACGCTGCCCGGTCCGTACGCCGCCCTCCTGTCCGACGCCCTCCCCGGCGCGCCTTTCCTACTCCTCGTCGGCCTCACGAACTCCGCTCCCTACCCGATCGATCTCCAGCCGAGCCTCGGCGGGTCGGGGGCGTGCCTCCTCCTGAACGACTTCCCGGTCCTGATCCCCGGCGCGACAGGGGCCAGCGGGTTCTGCTCAGGAAAGGGCCACCACCTGTTCCCGTCCCTCTCCGGCGCGCCAACCGGAGGGACGGTCTACCTCCAGGCGGTCGTGATGGATCCGGGAGGCCCGCTCGACATGCCTCTCGTCCTGTCGAACGGCCTCACGCTCACCTTCCAGGACTGATCGCGCGCGAAACGTCGTTCCTCGCAGCGCTCCCGCCGCGAGAGAACCGCCCGGAAGGGTTTCGGCCAGGAGCGTCCGCTCAGCGACGGGTCCGCTGGCCCAACCAGAGGCGGACCCACAGCTCCGCCGCCAGCACCCGGATTCGCGGCGAGCGCTCGGGGGGTGTCGGGGGACGGAACGGCCAGGGGGTTGCGTCGGCAGGGGGAGGCGCTAAGAACCGGACCCCCCAGGTCCGGAGGCTCCTCCCCGGGCGGTGCCGCCCGAGCCCCGCGACCGGCTGAACTCGAGAAGGAGAATCCATGAACCGCCAGATCGGGCTCGTCGCCCTGCTCGCGCTCCCCGCCGTGGCCCTCGCCGGCTTCTCGGCCCAGGACAAGAAAGCCCCGGAGAAGGGCCCGCCCGCCGACATGCAGGGGATGATGCCGCAGCCCGGGCCGCATCACGCCCGGATCAAGGAGTTCGAGGGGACCTGGGACTGCGACGTCCAGAGCTTCATGGCTCCCGAGGGGATGCCAGCGATGTCGAAGGCGGTCGAGGTCGACCGGCCGATCGGCGGCTTCTGGAACGTGCTCGACGCCACCGGCACCTTCGGCGGAATGGCCTTCCAGGGGCACGGGACGAGCGGCTACGACTCGAAGAAGAAGAAGCACGTCGGGACGTGGATCGACAACTTCGGCGACTACATCATGCTCAGCGAGGGGGACTGCGACGGGACCTGCAAGGTCGAGACGACCTACTCCGAGTCCCCGGACATGATGGGCGGCCCGGGCATGGTGAAGGTGAAGAACGTCCACACGTGGGTGGACAAGGACAACCGGACCTACGAGATGTTCATGCAGGGGGAGGGCGGGAAGTGGAACCCCTGGATGAAGATCACCTACAAGCGCCGCAAGTAGGCGCCGCGACGCGTTGAATCGGCGAGGCCGCGGGAGACCGCGGCCTCGCGGCCTCCTTAAGAAGGCGCGAGGCCCTGAGGGGGCCGCGTCACCACCCGATCGGGCTCGCCGCGACGAAACCCTGAAACCCGAGGAACTTCGGAGCGATCGCCGGGTTGGGCAGGATCCAGCCGACTGGTCCCTTGTGCGGGAGGGCCGAACCGACTATCCTCCACCCGTTCGCGTTCGAGCTGACACCCCTTCGCGCCCTTGCGACGCCTTCGGGTCACGGCCCGAAGGCGTTTCTCGTTCTCTCCCGCGGTCTCGGGGGCGGGGCGCGGCCGATCAAGGCCGAGCACCGGTCCCCTCGGGATTCCGGCAGCGGGGAAGGGTGGGCCGACACGGTCCGCACCCACCCCGGCCTCCGCTACCGTTGGCGGGAAGGACGGCGTTTGCGACGATGGCGGACCGGGAAAATGTAGAGATTCAATGGGTTCGAGACTGTACGTGGGGAACCTGCCGTTCACGGCCGACGAGAGCTCGCTTCGCGCCCTCGTGGTCGCCGCAGGCCACCAGCCGACCGACATCACGGTCGTCAAGGACCGGGAGACCGGCCGCTCGCGCGGCTTCGCGTTCGTGACGCTCGCCTCGGAAGGGGCGGCGCAGGCCGTCGTGAAGGCTCTCGACGGCAAGGACCTGGAGGGTCGCGCCCTCACGGTGAACGAGGCTCGGGAGCGGACCGCGGGCGGCGGGTCCGGGGGCGGTCGCGGAGGCCGTTACTAGATTCGCACGGGCCGCCCGGACGGCCCAGTCGTTCGCTTCATTCGTTCCGGCGGGCCCCTCCATGGGGTCCGCCGGGCCTTGCTTCGTCCCGCAGGTCCACGTCCACGAGGAGCCGGCTCCGATGCAGCTCGCACGATGGGTCCCGAAGCAGCCGCTCGTAGTCGAGCGCTGGAGACTCGGCGAGGACATCGCCGAGGTCGCGACGGTCGGGGGGAAGGGGGGCCCGGCGACCCTCGAGGCCCTGGGCTTCGAGAAGTGCGAGCGCGCCGCGCGGCGCTGAGGCGGAGGGTGGCGCCGCATTCCGCTCGGCACTCCTCCGCGAGGGGAGCGGGCCGCCGGCGCGGAGCCGCCGCCTCCAGGACGGCACCCCGCGCATCCGATAGCCGGAGTGCGCTCGTCCGGGCCTGCCCGGCGACGGAAGGCGACCCCCCGTCGAGGACACGAACGGCGGGCGGGCGAAGTTGGCTCGGGACAAGGGGTCGCGCCGTCCGTTCGAGGCTGAGCGGTCCTTGCTGATTCCTCTCGAATCTCTGGCGGCGGCGGTCGGCGCCTGCGCGAGCACGTTCGCGGGCGTCTTCGTCTACTCGAGTCTCTTCGAGTGGACCCTCCACCGCTATCTGATGCACCGGCCGTTCGTCCTCCGGTACCCGTACCAGGCGCACGCCCTCACCCACCACCGGCTCTTCCGCGCCGATTCGAGCTACATCCTCTCCCGCGAGGAGGACATGCACGAGGTCCGCTTCGCCATCTGGAACGCCCCGCTCCTGATCGGGCTCCACGCCCCTCTCCTCTGGCTCCTCGGCCGGGCGACCGGATGGCCGGTCCTCATCCCGGGGCTCCTGGCGATGACGGTCTACTACACGCTCTACGAGTCTCTCCACTGGTGCATGCACGTCCCGAAGGGACGCCGGATCGAGAAGACCGCGGTCTTTCGATGGCTGTCGGCTCACCACCGGGCCCACCACCGGCGCCACGACACGAACCTGAACGTCGTCTTTCCCCTCGCCGACTTCCTCTTCGGCACGTTGCGGAGGTGGACGCCGACGACCGGCCTCGCCAAGGTCGAGACCGGGAAGAGAGCGCCGTCGGGATCCCCGGATAGGGCGCAGACCTAGAACCGCTCGAGCCAGGCCCCGAAGCCCTTCTCGAGGCCCTCGAACTTCTCTCCGATCGTCCTGAGGAAGAGCGCTTCGGCCTCGGCGCGGTCGGTCTTCAGCGGCGCGCCCGCCTCGGCGCCGATCGCGGAGCCGCGACACATCGCCTCCCACCGCCCGAGGCGGTCGGCGATCTCGGCCCCCGCGCCCGTCCGGAGGTAGCGGAGGAATGCCCAGGATTGGGTGTAGAAGCGCGAGGCCCCGTCCGGATCGCTCCCCCAGAGATCCAGGGGATCGGCCGCCAGGAACTTCTCCAGGGGGAAGCGGTTGCCCCGCAGCTCCTCGACCCGGCCCCGGTCGAAGTCCCCGCCGGTCTCGAGCCGCGTCCCGTCCCAGCGGAAGACCCCGTCTCCCCCGTAGGTCTCCGCGAACCCCTCCAGGTACCAGCCCGGCATCACGGCGCTGGAGCAGCCGCGCTCGAAGAGGTGGGTGAGCTCGTGGAGGGCGACGCGCTGGAGGCTCGGCTCGCCCAATCCATCCGCGCAGACCAGGGCGACGAAGGCGACCCGGTCCGCGAAGCCGTCCACGGTCTTGTGCCCCTGCAGGTTCGCGGCGTCGAGGTACTCCTCGTACGTCTTCCTCTCGCCGAGGAGGACGAGTTGGAGCCGCCGCCACGGGCGCGCGCCGAGTTCCGCCTCGAGTCGGGGGAGGAGGCCCGACGCCATGGCGTGGAACGACTCGGCCTCCTCGGCGCTGCGCGTCGACCTCACCCGCAGCTCGGGAGTGGTCTTCTCCCAGATCCTGCCGAGCCGCGGGAGCCGGGAGAGGAAGAGGTCGCGCGCGTAGAGCCGGCCGTTGATCTCGATCGCCTCCTCCCGGAAGGGCTTCGAGACCTCCGGCGGCATCCGTTCCCCCTCGAGGAGGAGGGAGCCCGAGGGGTCGAACTCGAGGGGCTCGTCCCGCGCCACGAGGACCTTCCGGACCTCGTCGCCCGCCTCCGCCTTCAGTCCGCCCGCGTGGGCGAGGAGGGCGAGGTCGACCCGTTCCTTCCGGGCCTGGCGCGCGAGTTTCGCCGCCTCCCTCGCGTAGGCGTCGATCCCCGCCCTCGTCGGCTTGGGCGCCTTCTTCGACCAGAACTTGTCGTCGAGCGCGCGCATCAGGGAGAGGATCTGCCTCGCGCCGGGGTTCTTCCCCTCCGAGGCCTCGACGGCGAGCAGGATCTGCTCGGCGGCCTGGGTCGTGAGCCCCCGCTTGCGCAGCTCCACTCCGTACTCGAGGTGCCGTTGCCCGGCCCGCAGGACGGTCGCCTCCCGCTTCTTCTCGAATTCCTTCCGTGCGACGTCCTGTTGCCCCCGCGCGGCCGCGCCGAGGCCGGCGAGCGCGATCGAGGCGAGGAGGTGAATCCCTGTCCAGGCCACGACGGGAGGGATGTTACCCCCAGGGTAGGCCGCCGCCGGCCCGCGGTCACCGCCGCGGTCGGCCGATCAGCGCCGCCTCGCGAGTGCGGCGAGCGCGGGTCTCCTCGTGACGATCCGGGCGCCCGCTTCCGCGACGAACTCCTCGCCCGTGGGTTGGGGAAGGACGCGGAATCCCTCCTTCGCGGCGGCCGCCGCCAGACGGAGGTCGAGCGTGACGAAGGGGAGGGTCTCCGGGCGTTCCTCGGCTCCGACGATCGCCGCCGCCAGCTGTAGGGCGTCCCCCGATCTCAGCGGGTAGACATCCAGGAGGCGCTGGGCCTTCTCCCTGGCCGGCAAGATCGCGTCAACCTCGAGAAAGGCCCTGCGCATCCGGCGGAAGTCTTCCCAGAGGAGTTCCCGCTCCGCGGCGTCGATCGCGCCGGATCGAACGCCGCGCGCCAGGCCCGAGCGGACCTCGACGGGGGTGAGGAGCCAGATCACCCAGCGGCGTCCTCCTCGAGAGCTGCCGCGAGCTCTCGCCCGCGATCCTCGGAGCCGAGGACGGCGAGAATCGCCGAGGAGTCCC
>CBRGOK010000166.1:0-7559 GCA_967798035.1 uncultured bacterium | reverse complement strand
AGGCCCACCTCGCGACGGGATGCCCCGAGTGCCGGGAAGGCCTCGCGCAGGCGCGCGCCGTCCTCCCCGCCCTCGCCCTCTCGGTCCCCCCGGAGGAACCGCCGGCCTCCCTCCGGGAGCGGATCCTCCTCCGGGCCCGCCGCGAGTCGACCCCCCCTTCCCTGCGCCGCGCGTCTCCCGTCCGGCGCCTTCTCCCCCTCTCCCTCGCCGCCTCCCTCGCGGCGCTCGCGATCCTCGGCCTCGCCCACCTGCGCGTGCGCGACGCGGAACGGGAGCGGGCCCGGCTCGTCGCCCTCCTCGCCGACCCCTCGGCTCCGCGCGCGATCGTGAAGAGGGAGGAGAGCCCCGTGGCGACCGCGGTCTTCGACCGGGACCGCCGGGAGATCCTCCTCTTCGCCCGCGATCTCGGGGCGCCCCCGGCGGGGAAGACCTTCGTCCTCTGGCTCCTGCCGAAGGACGCCGGCGCACCTCGCAACGTGGGGTCCCTCCCCGCGATCGCCAGCGGAATGGCCGACGCCGTGATCCGCGAGCCGGGCCCGATCGACGGGATCGCGGGCGTCGCGGTGAGCGAGGAGATCGACCCTGGCACCCCCGCGCCGACGAAGGTCGTCGGGGTCGGCCTGTTCTGACCCAGGTCCCGGGGTCGGCTCTAAGATCCACCTCCCCCCCCCGGCGACCGACCCCATGAGTCCAGGAACGCTCCCCGCCCTCTTCCCCCTCCTCCTCGCCTCCGCCGGCCGGGGGGCGCCCGACCGCTACGCGATCCACGAGAAGGTGCTCGGGAACGGGCTCCGCGTCGTGACGCTCGAGGATCGCTCCTGCCCGATCGTCGCCGTCCAGGTCTGGTACCACGTCGGCTCGAAGGACGAGGACCCGGAGCGCCAGGGCTTCGCCCACATGTTCGAGCACATGATGTTCCGCGGGACGGAACGGCTCGGGCCGGAGGAACACTTCGAGCGGATCCGGGGCACCGGAGGCGATTGCAACGCCCACACCGCCTTCGACGAGACCGTCTACGAGAACGAGCTCCCCTCGAACCAGCTCCCCCTCGTCCTCTGGCTCGAGGCCGAGCGGATGGCCTCCCTCCGGATCGACGAGGAGGGGTTCGCGACGGAGCGGAAGGTCGTCGAGGAGGAGCGCCGTCTCGGCCTCAATCGCCCCTACGGCTCGGTCCTGGAGAAGGCGCTGGCGGAGCTCTTTCACGTCCACCCCTACCGCTGGAGCCCGATCGGGCAGATCCCCCACCTGCGAGCGGCGACGGCGGAGGAGCTGCAGCGCTTCTGGGAGACCCGCTACGTCCCGAACAACGCGACGCTCGTCGTCGTCGGGGACGTCGATCCCTCGCGCGCGGAGGCCGAGGCGGAGAAGGCGTTCGGATGGATCCCGCGCTCCCCCGACCCGTCGCGGGTCGCGGCGCGGGAGCCCCTCCCGGAGAAGCCGCGCGAGGTCGAGATCAAGGAGGACCGGGGTCCCGTCCCCCTCGCGGCGCTCGTCTTCCGCACGGTCCCGACGTCCCACCCCGACGCGATCCCCCTCGACCTCCTCCTCTCGATCCTCGGGGAGGGAGAGTCGAGCCGGCTCTACCGCGATCTCGTGGACGAGAAGGAGATCGCGGTCGCCGCCGCGGCGGCTCCCTTCCCCCTCGAGGACGACGGCCTGGCGGCGGCGGGCGCGGCGGCGAAGCCCCTCGGCGACCTCGGCCCGATCCTCCAGGCGCTCGAGGCGCAGATCGAGAGGGTCCGGACGGAGCCCGTCTCCGCGCGGGAGCTCGCCAAGGCGAAGGCGGTCGCCCGCCGCTCGCTCCTCGACCAGTCGACGACCGTCGCCTCGAAGGCGACCCTCCTCGGAAGGGCAGCCCTCTTCCACGGGGGGCCCTCCTACGCGAACCGGCAGGAGGAGCGGATCGAGGCCGTCACCGTCGAGGACCTCACCCGGGTCGCGCGGACCTACCTCGTCCCCGAGCGCCGGACCGCGCTCCTCATCCGGCCGACCGTCGGCGGGATGCTCGGCTCGATCCTCGGTGGGGGGAAGAAGGGCCCTCCCGAGGACGAGGGGGCCGCGCCGGCCTCGAAGCCCGCCGCGGCGGCCCGTCCCGAGCCGAAGGGGCCGAAGGCCGCCGCGCGACGACCGCCGGGCTACCCGGAGGCGCCGCCTCTCCAGCCCCTCGCGATCGGGAAGGTCGAGAGGAAGGCGACCGAGAAGATGCTCCCGAACGGCCTGCGCGTCTTCGTCGTCGAGAACCATGAGGTCCCCCTCGTCACCGTCCGCCTCGGCCTGAGGAGCGGCGCGTTCCTCGACCTCCCCGGGAAGCCCGGGAGCGCCTCCCTCGCCGCCTCGATGCTGACGAAGGGGACGCGGACGCACACGGCCCAGGAGCTCGCCGAGGAGCTCGACGGCAACGCCGTCACGCTCTCCGGCGGCGCGGGGCCCGACTCGGCCACCGTCACGGCGACCGCCGCCCGAAAGCAGCTCGGGCGCGCCGTCCGCCTCCTCGCGGAGGTCGTCCGGGAGCCGACCTTCCCGGCGAAGGAGTTCGGAAGACTGAAGGCGCAGGTCCTCGCCGGCCTCTCCGTCCAGGAGAGGACGCCGGAGGCGATCGCGGACCGCGCCTTCCGCCGGGCGATCTTCGGTCCCCACCCCTACGCGCGCACCGCGACCGGCACCTCGGAGGACGTGAAGCGGATCGAGGTGAGGGACTGCGCGGAGTGGTGGACTCGCCGCGCCCGTCCCGAGGAGGCGGTCCTCGCCTTCGCGGGGGACGTCGATCCGGAGACGGCGGTCGAGGCGGCCGAGGGCTTCTTCGGGGACTGGAAGGGGGAGGGGGAGGCCCCCCGACCCGATCTCCCCGCGCCGCCATCGCCCGGACCGACCCGGATCCTCCTCGTCGACCAGCCCGGCGCGATCCAGAGCCAGATCCGCGCCGGTCACCTCGGGATCACGCGAGCGGACCCGCGCTACGCCGCCGGCCGCGTCCTCACCCAGGTCTTCGGCGGCTCCTTCGGGAGCCGGCTGAACAAGCGCATCCGCATCGAGAAGGGGCTCACCTACGGCGCGGGCGGGCGCCTCCAGTCGAGCCGGTTCGCCGGGACCTTCCTCGTCTCGACCTTCAGCAAGACGCCGACGACGGCGGAGGCCGTGCGGCTGATCCTCGAGGAGATCGGGAGGATGCGGACCGAGCCCCCCACAGCGGAGGAGCTCGACAAGGCGCGCTCCTACCTCCTCGGCTCCTTCGCGGGCTCCCACGAGACCCCGGAGTCGATCGCGGTGGAACTCTGGGCGCTCTCCCTCGAGGGGCTCTCGCCGGACTTCGTCGATCGCTACCTCGAGACCGTCGGGCGCACGACCTCCGAGGAGGTCGGGCGGGTCGCCAAGGAGCTCCTCGACCCCGATCGCCTGACGATCGTCGTCGTCGGGGACGCCTCCCGCGTCGCGGAGGAGCTGCGGGCGATCGCTCCCGTGACCGTCGTCGACGAGAACGGGGAACCGAAGAAGGAGGTCGAGGAAGGCCCGGAGGGCGCGACGGACCGCTGAGGCGTCCCGCCTCGAGCACCCCGACCCCTCCCCCCTCACGAGGGACGGGTCCCGGACTCGATAGAACGCCCGATTCCCCATGGTCGGCGTCAGGATCGACTCGGCCGCTCGGCAGGCCATCGGGACCATCGGTCTCGGTCTCCTCCTCTCCTTCCTCGGCCCCTCGGCCGCATCCGGAAACGATCGGCCGTCCCCCGACTCCCGGAGTTCAGGCATCTTCCGTAGGATCGCGCCATCCCCTCCCGCCTTCATCGAGTCCCCCTTTCGCGCCTGCGTCGTGGCCACCACCCCCGAGGCGCTCTGGCAGCACATCGCCGCCTACTACCGTCAAGAGGGGTGGGAAAAGAAGCAGATGCAGGCAGCGTACGTCGAGCGGGTCCAACGGGAGTGGGTGGCGTCGCTCGACATCGACTTCTCGACGGAGATGGTCATCGGCGTGTTCTATGCCAGCCAGGACCTCCGGCCGGATGTGAAGATCACGATCGACGCCGTCCAGGAGGAGGCGGGCGAACTGCGGATCGAGAGCTCCCGTGCGGACACACCCCCGGCCGCCAACGCCGGTCCCTACCGATACCCCTATCCGTACTACGACCTCATCGCCTGCAAGCGAAGCGAGGCGCCGGTGGCTTTCTACGAGAACGGCGTGCGCGTCGGCCTATCGCTTCAAGCCAACGTCACGGCCATACGTGACTACCTGCGCGGACGCGGCCTCGACGATGGGATCCCGACCTTCGCGCCGCTCTCCAGAGGAGCCGTCGCCCTGGCGTATCCCCAGAGGCAGATCTTCCCCATCGAGCGATCCCTGCCTGGCCGGCATGAGAAGCTCCTCCTCAGCGTCGATGAGGCGGGCCGCGTCAAGGAACTCGAGGAGCCCTCGGACTACGCGGATGGGCTGATCGAAGGAGAGCCACCAGAGGATCGCCACGAGATCGTGGCGATGGCCATCATGATCCTCAGGGGGGTCAGGTTCGGCGGCACCAGCCCCGAGGGACTGCGCCAGAGCGTTCGCTGCCGCGCGGGAGCGGACGGGATGGTCATCTGTGTGGATCGTGAGACCGACGGGCGCTTTGAGGTGGTCTTCGATCGCGCGGGGAATCTCGTGCGCTTCGTGGACCGCCTGCCGAACCCACCCAAGGTGGCGGCCCAGCCCGCCGCACCCGTCGTCTCCAAGCCGAGCCCGCCGCCTCCGCCCCAATTCGGTCTCAACGCCCTGCTCAACGACCTGGAGAGCCCCAACTACGCGGTCCGGGAGCTGGCTCTGGAGAAACTGGGACGGTCCCATGACCCGCGGGCCCTGGAACCTCTCGTGGCGTCGTTACGGACGGAGCCGTATGGCCAGGGGGCTACGGTGGCCGCGCTCGTCGTCTTCGGCCCGGCGGCCGCAGCGCCGCTCCTTGCCGCCTTCACCGGCGAGGAGGACCGGGACAACGCGGTGTTCCGGCAGAAGATCGCCGAAGTGCTCGGACAACTCAAAGCGTCGCAGGCGGTGGGGCCGCTCACGGAGGCCTTGAAGGACCGCGACGTCGAGAACCTGAACGTCCGGATGCAAGCCGCCATCGCGCTGGGGAAGATCCAGGACCCCAGCGCCGTGGAACCCCTCATCGCCTGCCTCAAGACCGACCCACACTACATGGTGAGGGAATACGCGGCCGAGGCCTTGGGCAGCCTGAACGCCGCGAGCGCTCTGCCCCCCCTGATGGAGGCCCTGAAAGACCCAGGCGTGCGCGCGTACGCGGCCAAGGCGCTGCGCCAGATCGACGCGGCCGGTGCGCTGGCACGGCTCCGCGCGGCGATGGAGGAGGACCCCGTGAAGAACTCCCCATGGGTCATGCCGGCCATGGACGAGTTCGGCGAAGCGTCGGCCGACCCGCTGATCGCCTGGCTGAAGGCGGAGGACGTCGAGGTGCGACGGCGGGCGCTGGGGGCCCTGCGCAATGTCCTCTTGCGCTCGTCGGACAAGCGGGCGCAGATCGTCGACGCCATCCTCCTGCTCTTCGAGAGCGGCGGCGCGGACTTCATGACCCCGGATGAGCAGGTTGCGGCGCTGGAGATCACGGAGGACCCCCGGGGGATCGCGTTGATGATCCAGACGCTCGCCCGCACGGACGGCGTCCCTCCCCATGAGCTCTATTCGGCGGTGCACCGCCGATACTCCGGCCCTCTCATGCACGAGGCCTTCCTCGCGGCGCTCCAGAGCGAGGATGCGAACATCCGGCTCGGGGCCGCGGCGATCGTGGGGGAGCTGCGCCTGGAGCGCGCGATCGGGCCGTTGATCGGCTTCTTGAAGGATGCCGACCCCCGGATGCGGCGCAACGCCGCCCGGTCGCTCGGCAGCATCAAGACTCCGGTGGCCGTGACGCCCCTGATCGTCCTGGCGAAGAGCAAGCAGGAGCCCCAGGAGGTCCGGATCGAGGCGATCATGGCCCTGAAGCGGATCGGCGGTCCGCAGGCCGAGGCGACCTTCGCGCAGATCAAGGCGGACCGCACGGAATCTCAGGACATCCGGATGATCCTGATGACGCCGGCCGAGGTCGTGAAGGCGAACAAGGCGCTCCAGGAGGGGCTGGCCAGGGGGATGGCGTCCGCAAACCCCCAGGAGCGGATGGCGTCCGCGGCCGCATTGGCCGCAATCGGAGACTCGACCGCGAGGAAGACGCTCCTGGAAGGTCTACGGGACAAGGATCCCGAGGTCCGCGCGATGGCGGTCGAGGGATTGTCCCGCAAGCCGGACGGACGCCTCGTCGGGCCGCTCCTGGCGCTCCTGAAGATCGAGCCGGATGCCTCGGTGAGGAAGGCGGCCATGAGGATCCTGGCCGGCCTCCAGGGAGCGCTCAAGACGGCCACCTTGATCGAGCTCCTCGAGACTCCAGGCAGCGCGCCGGACACCCGGATCTTCGCCATGGCGATGCTGGGCGAGCGCCGGAGTCCCGAGGCCGAAGAGCCGCTCGTCGGCGTCCTCAGGGTACCCAACGCAAGTGAGGAGATGGTCGAAGCCAGCCTGAAGGCCCTCGTGCGCATCAAGCAGCTGAGCCTTCCGGACCTCCTCCTCCACCTTCTCGAGCGCAACGACGCGGCGCTCAACCGGTTTGTCGCAGAGGGTCTCCGGCAGCTGGCGGGCGAAGACCTCGGTGCGGACCCGCAAGCGATGCGCAAGTGGATCCTCGAGCACCGTGGCAAGCTTTCGGACAGCTGACCTGCACGCGCCCGAGGAATTCGCGACCGTCCAGGAACACGTCGTCTGGCGGGTCTCCCCCCCGGTCAGGGCTACTGTCGAGGCGCCAGCGCTTTCTCCAACCGCTCGAGGAGCTCCTCCGCGTCGAGGTCCCGGCCGGCCCGGAGGGAGGAGATCTCCTTCCCCTCCGCGTCGAGGAAGATCAGCTGGGGAGGGTCGAGGCGCTTCTTCCCCCGCATGTCGGCCCCGAAGCGGTCGAAGGCCTCGCGCACGCTCTCGCTCGGGTTCCCCGTGTCCGTCACGTCGGCCCGGAGGAGGTCGAAGGCGCGAGCCTTCTCGATCACGCGCTCGTCCTTGAAGGTCGTCTCCTCCATCTTCCGGCAGGGGACGCACCACTTCGCCGTGACGTCGATGAAGACCGGGCGACGGGCGGCGGCCGCTTCCGCGAGGAGCTTCGGCTCGTACTCGCGCCAGACGAGCCCCTCGGCCCGGCTCCTGGCGTAGAGCGAGCCGGCGCCGACGACGCCGACGAGCAGGACCGCGATCCGGGTCGCCCAGAGGGCCCGGCTCCCCCGTCCCGTCTTCTCGAAGATCGCGAGCCAGATGCCCGCGGCGCCGCAGATCAGGGCGAGCCCCGGCAGGAGCCATTCCGAGGGGAGGAGCGGGTTCGCGAACCAGAGGGCGACTCCGAGGAGGATGAACCCGAGGAGCTTCTTCACCCAGTCGGTCCAGTCGCCGGCCTTTGGGAGCGAGGCGACCGAGCCCGAGAACGCGCCGAGGAAGACGTAGGGGAGCGCGAGTCCGGCCGATAGGGTCCCGAACCCGCTCGCAGCACGCGCACAGATGCGTTCTGGAT
>CBRGOK010000165.1:0-7567 GCA_967798035.1 uncultured bacterium | reverse complement strand
CGAACGCCTCCCTCGCCCCGATCTCCCGGACGGAGACGGGGTTCGTCGAGCAGGCGCACGCGAGGGCCGCGAGGAGGAGGGGGAGCGACGAATCTGCCCCAGTTCCGTGTTGATTCCGGCCGTAAACCCTTGAGGGCACTAGGACTGTCGGGAGATGGGGCCTGTTCTCCGAAAAACGCGCATAACCAGTTGCTCCGGAAGGGTTTTCTGTGTGGCATCAACACCAAGCCGGGGCAGTTTCGTCCGGTTCCGGCCGGATCAGAACGCGCCGCAGTCGCAGGCGAGCCCGGGCGCCGGCTCCCGGCCGGAGTCCCGTTCTCCGAGGAGGCGGCGCTCGGCGCCGACATGGAGCGGCCCTGCGGCCGCGCCCGGGGACGCGCCCCGGCGGGCCCCGCCGGCTGCCGCGACGGGCGACCAGCCCGGACTCACGGGGAGCGGCCCCGGACCGAGGGGCGCGAACTCCACGGCGGCGTGGACGATCCTCCCCCCGAGGAGGGTGAGGACCGACTCGATCCCCCGGATCTCCGCTTCGGGGACCGAGAAGTAGTCGGCGGACAGGACCGCGAGATCGGCGAGCTGCCCGGGGGCGATCGCGCCCTTCTACCCCTCCTCATTCGAGAACCAGGGGGCCGCGCTCGTGTAGAGCCGGAGCGCCTCCATCCGGTCGAGCCGGTTCGACTCGGGATAGAGCGCAAGGCCTCCGACCGTCCTGCCGCTCACGAGCAACTGGAGCGCCACCCACGGGTTGTAGCTCGCCACGCGCGTCCCGTCGGTCCCGGCGGCGACAGGGAGATCGGCCCGGAGCATCCCCGTGATCGGAGGGGCGGCGGCGGCGGCCTCCGCGCCGTACCGTGCGACGAAGTATTCCCCCTGGTAGGCCATCCGGTGCTGGATCGCGATGCCGCCGCCGAGCGCGCGCACGCGGTCGATGTTCCGGGGCGAGATCGTCTCGGCGTGGTCGAAGAACCAGTGGAGCCCGTCGAAGGGGACCTCCCGGTCCACCTTCTCGAAGACCCCGAGGAACCGGGAAATCGACTCGTCGTAGGTCGCGTGGAGGCGGAAGGGCCACCGGTGCCCGGCGAGGTGGCGGACGACGGCCTCGAGCTCCCCTTCGAGGGAGGCGGGGAGGTCGGGACGGGGCTCGAGGAAGTGCTCGAAGTCGGCGGCCGAGTAGACGAGCATCTCCCCCGCGCCGTTGACGCGATAGAGGTCGTCGCCGCGGCCCGGCGCCGTCCGGCCCGTCCACCTCGAGAAGTCGTCGAGCTCCCCGCCCGGCCGCTGGGTGAAGAGGTTGATCGCGACCCGGAGCGTCAGCTCCCCCCGGCGGTGGAGCTCCTCGACGATCGCGTAGTCCTCGGGGTAGTTCTGGAATCCGCCCCCCGCGTCGATGACGCTCGTCAGTCCGAGGCGGTTCAGCTCGCGCTGGAACTGGCGCGTGGAGTTGATCCGGTCCTCCCCCGCGAGGGTCGGCGCCGCCGAGAGGGTCTTGTAGAGGAGGAAGGCGTTCGGCTTGGCGAGGAGGAGCCCCGTCGGCTCGCCCTTCCCGTCGCGCTCGATCACGCCCCCCGGCGGCGCGGGCGTGTCCTTCGTCCAGCCGAGCGCCCGCAGCGCCGCGCGGTTGAGGAGCGCCCGATCGTAGAGGTGGAGGACGAAGACCGGGACGTCGGGGGAGGCGGCCTCGATCTCCTCGAGCGTCGGCATCCGCCGCTCCGCGAACTGGAACTCGCTCCAGCCGCCGACCACTCGCACCCACTGGGGGGCGGGGGTGCGCGCCGCCTGCTCCTTCAGCCTGCGCAGCGCGTCGGCGAGGGAGGGGACCCCGTCCCAGCGCAGCTCGAGGTTGTAGTGGAGCCCTCCCCGGACGACGTGCAGGTGGGAGTCGTTCAGCCCCGGGACGACGGTCCTCCCCCGGGCGTCGAGGAGCCGCGTTCCCGGTCCCCGGTGGGCGAGGACCGCCTCCTCCTCGCCGACGGCGAGGAAGCGCCCCTCGCGCACCGCCAGCGCGCGGGCGAAGGGGCGTCGCGGGTCGAGCGTGGCGATCCGCCCGTTCGCGAGGATGAGATCCGCGGTGTCCTTCCGGTTCCGATCGAGCATGCCGCACCCTCCGATCGCGGAGGCGATCCCCAGGGCGAGACCGCCTCCGAGGAACTCGCGGCGCGTGGGCTCCGCCGTTCCGTCCCTCCCGCGATCCGCTCCCACCGCCGTGTTCGGGGCTACTTCTTGGCCTTGGCGTCGAAGCTGGTCGTCAGGATCGTCGGCAGCGGGAAGTCCCTCGCGAGGTCCGCGAGCGCGAGGACGTTGTTCTTGAACTCGTCGGGCGGGAAGTCCCGCACGAGGGAGAGGAGGCCCGCCTGGTGGTCGACGAGCAGGACGGCCGCGGCGTCCTTCGAGAGCCGCTTGTAGGAATCGCCCATGTCGATCTCCTGTCGCGCCGGGGCCCGCGCGGCAATCGGGGTCCTATCCGGGGCGTGAGGAGGGATCAAGGAGGGGAGGACGTCCCCTCAACCCGGGGGGAGGAGGGGCCGATAGGCGATCCGCCGCCACTCGGAACGGGGGGTTGCACCATGCGCCGGATGCTTGCGCCGCTGATGCTCTCGGGTATCGCCTCGACCGCGGTCGCGCAGACCTTCACGCCGGGGAATCTCTTCGTCGCCGACTCCTCCGGCATCGTCCTCGAGTTCGCGCCGGACCGCTCCCTCGTCCGGACGTTCACGTCGGCCCCCGACTTCGGGCCCTCCCCCGCCCGGGGCCTCGCCTTCCGCCCCGACGGGCTCCTCGAGGTCGCGGCCGCCGCGACGAACAAGCTCGTCACCTTCGACTCGACCGGCGCCAAGGTCGACGAGACGACGGGCGGCGGACTCGGCTCCCCCCAGGGGCTGGCAATCGGCCCGAACGGGGAGCGGTGGGTCGCGAGCGAGACGACGAGCGCCGTGATCGTCTTCGACGGCAGCGGGGGGGTCCGTCGCTCCGTCTCCGGCGCCGGCCTCGGCCTGCCCCGCGCCCTCGCCTTCGGCCCGAACGGGCACCTCTTCGTCTCCGACGAGAGCGACGACCTCGTCTACGAGTTCGACCCGGGGGGGATGAACGTCGGCGCCCACGACTCCGGCGTCGGGACGGGGCCCTACGGGGCCGCCTTCGGACCGGACGGGACGATCTACACGACGATCTCCTCCCCGCCCGCCGTCCGCATCCTGAGCGCGACGGGGATCGTCCAGACGTTGACCGATCCGGACCTCACGACGCCGCGCGGGATCGCCTTCGGTTTCGACGACCGGATCTACGTCGCGAACGAGAGCCCGCCGCAGGTCCTCCGGATCCGTGTCACGGGCGGGGGGAACCTCGTCGTGCAGACGATCGACGACCCGGCGATGACGGGTCCCCTCTTCCTCGCCTTCGCGCCGGCCCGTTTCGCGGCGAAGGCGAGCGGGAAGCGGTACTCCGGCGCGGGACCCGTCAAGTTCGCGGACGGCTACGACGCCGCCACGACGAGCGGCCCCGTCCTCTCGGTCTCCCCCGAGGGGGCGATGCTCTGGCTCGGCGACGACCCGGCGGACCCGAACGACCTCGCCACGCTCCTCGGCGTCGAGGCCGTCTCGTGGCGGGGCACCTCGGCCAACGGCGCGGGGCTCCTGACCCTCGCGGGGGGCCAGGCCTCCGTCTACGGCGATCTGATCGGCAGCGGCGTGCTCTCGGGGAAGGTCTCCTTCGACGGGGCCTCGGGGCTGCTCCTCGCCCCCTCGACGAAGGGGACCTTCGTCTTCCAGATGGGCGGCTCCCTCCTCGTCGGCAAGATCAAGGGGAAGCGCCTGCCGTAGCCAACCTGCGGGACCCGTCGGCCGCGGGGCTCAGGAGGGGACCTGCGCGTCGGAGTTCTGGACCCCTCCGAACCTCCGGGGGAGCAGGTCTCCCAGCCTCCAGACCCAGGTCTCGGCCTCGGGCCCGCCCGTCGCCGGGATCCGGATCGTCGGGGGCCGGACGCCGATCTCCTCGCATCCGAGGCGCTCGATCTCCGTGCGGATCTGGCGCAGCGCGGTGCGGTGTTCGGCGGCCTCGGCCGACAGGAGTCGGGCCTCGGCGCCGCACCCGCGCCCCCGCTTCTCCATCCGGCGCAGGTCGCCGGTGATCCGGCGCAGGGCCTCGTCGCGCTCCCGCACCTCGCGGGCGATCGACTCGAGGAGGGGGAGGAGCGCCAGGGCCTGGTGCCACTCGTAGGCTCTCGTTCTCATCGAAGTCCTCCCGCCCCGCAGGTGGGGCCGAGCTTGCGGCCCAGCGCCTCGTGCGCGCGGAAGAGCCGCGACTTCACCGTCCCCATCGAGGTCCCGAGGATCTCGGCGATCTCCTCGTAGGAGTGCTCCTCGAAGTACCGGAGGGCGACGACCGTCCGGAGCCTCGGCGTGAGGCGCGCGACCGCCTGGTGGACGACGCGCTCCAGGTCCTCCCTCGCGAGCGACGCGTCCGGGGACTGCGCGGCGGGGTCCTGCGCCGAGTCGAGTCCCCCGCCCGAGAGTAGGGAGGGGGTCTGCTCGGCCCGCGTCCGGGCCCTCGCCCGAAGGACGTCGTAGCTGCAGTTGACGGCGATCCGGTGCAGCCAGCTCGAGAACCTCGACTGGAAGCGGAACCCGTCGATCGTCCGGAACACGACGCAGAAGGTCGCCTGCGCCGCGTCGAGGGCGTCGGTCCCGTTTCCCGTGATGCGGCTGCAGAGGGAGTAGACGCGGTCCTTGTGACGGTCGTAGAGGGCCCGGAAGAGCGTCTCGCGTCCCTCGCGGTCGGCCCTCTGGACGTCCAGGACCAGGTCTCGGTCGGAGTCGGGGAGTCTCATGTCGGACCTCCACCGCTCCCTCCGCCGGGGAGGCCCCGATCCCCTCACGCTTTCCGGGAACCCCGGAGGTCCCGGACGAGGCGGGAATCCCCCGCCTCCGACTCAGCGCGGTCGCGTTTCCCCGGCCCCCGACCGCCCCATCCGCGCCTCCAGCTCCTTCACCCGGCCGCGCAGCCAGTGATCCGCCGGGAGGTCCTCCTCGGGGGTCGAGGAGACCTTCGAGAGGAGGTGCTCGACGCGCCGCTCGAGCGGCGGGCTCGCGGCCGCGTGAAGCTCGGCGAAGCGCCAGAAGAACAGGAGGCGCTCCGCGTCCGAGGGTGCGAACACCTCCTCGGCGAGCCTCTCGATCGTCTCGGAGATCTCCACCGCCTCCTCGGTCCGCCCCTGCCGGAGGAGGCCCGCCGTGGTCTCGATCAGGACCCGGCCCACGCAGACGGCCATCTCCCAGCGGCGAGGCTGCCGGGAGAACTCCTCGGAGACCGCCCGGAGCCGGGCCGTGACCTCCGTTCCCGGGGGCGCTCTCCCCTCCCGCATTGCGGCGAGGGCGCCGAGGTCTCGCCCGAGCGTCTTGTCCCTCTCGCTCGCCAGGGTGACGGCGAGATCCACGCTCCTGCGCACGAGGCCGTCGTCGGGAGCGGTGCCGGACTGGCGCGCGGCGCGGATCAGGGCGTCCAGCGTGAGGAGGGAGTCGACGTCGTTCCGGCCGAGCTTCTTCGTGAGGAGCCAGTCGGCGCGCTCGAGGTGCCGCCGCGCCTCCTTCGTCTGATCCAGGTCGAGCCACGTGACGCCGACCGCGAAGCGCACCGCGGCCTCCTGCCCCGGGTCGGAGCCGAAGAGGAGGGCGATCGCGGGATCGGACCCGGCGAGGAGCTCGGAAATGGGAAGGTCGCCGCGGGCGAAGACCCGGTGGCGCACGAACCGCCGATGGGCGAGCCCTTCGTCGAGGCGCCGCTCCGCCGCCATCCTCCGATTGAACTCCCCGTCCCGGGCTCGCTGCGCGCCGCGGAACGCGGCGGCGAGGCCCGCGAGAAGGGCGCCGCAGGCGAGGATGCCCAGGGAAACCGCGACCCGGTGCCGGCGCACGAACCTCGCCAGCCTGTAGGACGGAGTCGACGCACGCGCCGAGACCGGCTCGTGGCGGAGGTGGCGGCGCAGGTCGGCGGCGAGCTCCGCCGGCGAGTCGTAGCGACGAGCGACGTCGCGCTCGAGGGCCTTTCCGGCGATCGCGTCGAGGTCCCCCGAGAGTCGCCGCGCGAGCGCGGCCGGGGTCGTGCGCCTCGCCTCTGCCACGCTCCTCGCCTCCGGAGGAGGAAGGGCGAGGACCCGCCCGCTCGGCGGACGGGGAACCTGGCTCTTCAGGGCGGCGGCGATGGCCGAGACCTCCTCCGCCTGGAACGGGGGCACCCCCGCGAGGATCTCGTACAGGATCGCCCCGAGCGCCCAGACGTCCGCCCGCGTGTCGACGTCTCCGTTCGGATCGGCCTGCTCGGGGCTCATGTAGAGCCACGTGCCGACCGCCTTCCCGACGGAGGGGAGAGGGAGGCCGGCGCGGGAGCGTCCGGCCAGCGCGACCGCCACGCCGAAATCGATCACCTTGGGCACGGGCCTGCCGTCCGCCTGGACGACGAGGACGTTTCCCGGCTTGAGGTCGCCGTGGAGGACTCCCCTGCGATGGGCGTGCTCGACGGCCTCGCAGATGGGGAGGAGGAGCCCGATCCGCCCCTCGACCGGGAGCCTCGCGCGATCGCAGTAGCCGCCGAGCGGGGGCCCCGGGCAATGCTCCATCGCGAACCAGGGGAGCCCCGATTCGGTCGCTCCCGCGTCGAAGATCTTCGCGATGTTCGGGTGGTTCAGCATCGCGAGGGCCTGGCGCTCGCCGGCGAACCGCGCGAGGACCTCCTCGCTCGCCATCCCGAGCCGGATCGTCTTCAAGGCCACGCGGCGGCTCACCGGCTCGGTCTGCTCGGCGAGGTGGACGGTCCCCATTCCCCCTTCGCCGAGGACCTCGAGGAGGCGGTAGGGACCGATCCGTCGCTCCCCGGCCGGCGCCTCCCGGAGGAGACTGCGCCCGAGGATTCCCGACGTCCCCTTCGCCTCCTCGGCGAGGAGCTCCGCGGCCCGCGCCCGCAGCTCGCCGTCCCCGCGGCACTCCGCGTCGAGGAAGGCCTCCCGACGCTCCGGGGGGAGGTCGAGGGCCCGGCGGAAGATCCCCTCGAGGCGCTTCTCCCGATCCGCGTCGAGCACGCCCCGCTAGCGCCCGCCTTCCCCCATCTCGCGCTGCAGCCACGAGCGGGCGAACTTCCAGTCGCGCTCGGCCGTGGCGAGGGAGACCCCGGCGACTTCGGCCACCTCCGGCATCGAGAGGCCGGTGAAGAAGTGGAGGGAGACCACCTTCGCCGGCCGCTCGTGGGCGCTCTCGAGCTTCTCGAGCGCCTCGTGGAGGGAGAGGACGTCCTCGACGGGGGCGCCCGGGAGGACCTCGGGGAGGTCCCCCGACAGCTCCGCCTTCCTCGAGACGTCCCGCTTGCGGGTCCCCTTGCGCCGCGCCTGCTCGACGAGGATGTTGCGCATCGCGTTCGCCGCGGCCCCGAAGAAGTGCGCCCGGTTCTCGAAGCCGGGATCGGCGGAGGCGAAGAGGCGGATCCAGGCCTCGTGGACGAGGTCGGTCGCCTGGACCGTCTGCGCGCGCCCGACCCGCGCCACGCGACCGCGCGCGATCGCCCGAAGCTCCTCGTAGACGAGGGC
>CBRGOK010000164.1:0-7574 GCA_967798035.1 uncultured bacterium | reverse complement strand
GTCCTGCGGTTGCCGAAACCTGGGGCCTGTTTCTGGAAAACCGCGCATAACCCCTTGCTCCAGAACGGTCGTACGAGTGCCATCAACACGGAACTGGGGCAGATTCCTCACTGCTCGTTCGGGAGGACGCTGGCCTCCCCCGCGATCGAGAGCCGGACGGTCGAGCCGGGGGGCACCGGGCGCGCGCCGAGGGCCCGGACCTCGAGGCCGTCGAGGGCGAGGCGATGGAGCCACTCCCCGAGGGCGAACGTGCAGGCGGTGACCTTCGCCTCCGCGCCCGTCTCGCCGATCGCGACCGACTTGGGGGGGAGCGCGACGGTGACGGGTCCGCGGACCTCCGCGGGAGCGGGAATCGTCCCGAGGGCGGTCCGGACGCGTCCTCCCTCGGCGACGCCCGGGAGGAGGTTGTGCTTCCCGACGAAGGCGGCGACGAAGGCGGTCGCCGGCCGCCGGTAGATCTCCTCCGGCGCCGCCGCCTGCTCGATCCTCCCCTCCCGCATCACCGCGACCCGGTCGGCGATCGCGAGCCCCTCCTCCTGGTCGTGGGTGACGTGGATCGTCGGGAGGCCCGTGCGTCCCTGGAGGGAGCGCAGCTCCGAGGCGAGGTCGGCGCGGAGCGCCTCGTCGACCGCTCCGAGCGGCTCGTCGAGGAGGAGGACCTGCGGGTCGCCGGCGAGCGCCCGCGCGAGGGCGAGGCGCTGCCCCTCCCCGCCCGACAGTTCGGCGGGGAAGCGCCCGGCCTTGTCCCTGAGCCGGACGAGGTCGAGGAGCCTCCCGGTGCGCTCACGCCGCTCCTCCGAGGGAACCCGCCGGGCGCGAAGGACGAAACCGAGGTGTCCGGCCGCGGTCAGGTGGGGCCAGAGCGCGAGGTTCTGGAAGACCATGCCGACGCGGCGCCGATCGGGGGGGATCCGGACCGCGCGGTCGGTCGCGACCGCGCCGCCGACCTCGATCGAGCCGGCGTCGAGCGGGAGGAATCCCGCGATCGACCGGAGGAGCGTCGTCTTCCCGCACCCGGAGGGGCCGAGGACGACGAGGTACTCCCGCTCCCGGAGCGTGAGGTCGACGCCGCGGAGGACCTCCCTCCCCCCGAGCGCCACGCGCGCCCCGCGGACGTCGAGCGACGCGGTCACGGCCCGATCTCGAGTCGGCGGCCCGCGAGGATCCGGTAGAGGAGGAGGGGGAGCGCCGTGAGGAAGGCGAGGACGAGGGCGAGGGCGGCGACGAAGGCGGGGCGGCTGAAGTGGATCGCGTTGTAGATCCGGAACATCACGCTCTTGTTCCCCGAGGGGATCATCACGATCGTGTCGAGCTCCCGCATCCCGAAGACGAAGGCGAGGACGAACGCCGTCGCGAGGGCCGGCAGGGCGAGGGGGGCGACGAGGCCGAAGAGCCGCCGGCCGAAGGGGACGCCGCCCGCCTGCGCCGCCTCCTCGAGAGAGGGGTCGAGGGGGGCGAGGCCGCTCGCCACGGCGTGGTAGGGGAAGGCGAAGTAGCGGCCGGCGAAGGCGGCGACGACGATCCCGGCCCCGTCGTAGACGAGGCCCGGGAGGCCGTTCCGGTTCCAGAGCCGGATCAGCGCGACCGCGAGCGCGATGGCGGGGACGGCGAAGGGGAGGAGGCCCCCGAGCTCGATCCCTCGGGCGATCGCGGGCCTCGACCGCAAGGCGAGATGGGCGAGGACGAGGGCGAGGAACGAGGCGAGCGCCGCCGCGAGGGTCGAGGCGAGGAGCGTGTTTCCGACGTCGCGGCGCGCCTCCCCGAGGGCCGAGCGCACCGTCTCGAGCGATCCCGCGACCCAGGCGAGGCGCACCACCGGGACCGCGAACGAGAGCGCGGCCACCGCGAGGAGGAAGCCGAGCGCAGGCCCCCGCCACCGCCCGAGCGGCACGGCCTCGGGGCGGACGAAGTCTCCCCCGAGGGTAACCGCGGTCCTCCCCCGACGCAGGCGCGCGAGCGCGAAGATCCCCGCGCCGCAGACAACCAGGAAGGGGAGCGCGGCGGCGACCGCCTGGCCCGAGGAGCCGAGCCGCTGCCAGCGCGTGAAGATCTCGTCCGCGTAGGTGCTGAACTTCGGCCCGACGCTCGTCAGGTAGTCGGGGACGGCGAAGTCGGAGACCGCGAAGACGAAGGCGCAGAGCGCCCCGACGAGCCCGGCGGGCGCCGCCAGCCGCGCGCACAGGCGCAGGCGCGCCCGCGGTCCCCCGGCGAGGAGGGCCGCCTCCTCGCGCCGGGCATCCACGCGCTCGAAGGCGCGCGAGGAGAGGAAGGCGACGAGGGGGAAGTAGGCGAGCGCGAAGACGGCGATCGCGGCGAGCGGCCCGCTCGCTCCGATCATCCCGTTCCAGACGATCGCGTGGACGAGGGGCGGGAAGAGCAGGGGCCCGACGGCGGCTCCCGCGAAGATCGTCCGCCCCGGGACACCGGTCCGGGCGACGAGGAAGCCGTAGGGGAAGCCGAGGAGGAAGGCTCCCGCGGCGGAGCCGAGGCCGAGGAGGAGGGAGTTCCCGAGGAGGCCCCACTGCCGGCCGTCGGAGAGGACCGTCGCGAGGTTCCCGAGCGACCAGCGTCCATCGACGCGGAGCGCCTCGACGAGGAGGGAGCCGACGGGGAGGAGGGCGAGGAGGGCGAAGAGGAGGAGGGCGGATCCGCGGAGGAGGACCCGGCTCACTTCAAGAAGGATTGTTTCAGCGTCTCGAGCCGCGCGTCGAGGTCGTGGGCGACCGCGACCCAGTCGACCTCCATGCGGTGCATCGCGTCGAGCCGGCGCACGTGCTCGGGCGCCTCCACCGTCGGCCGCAGCGGGATGTTCGCCGAGGGGGACTCCGCGAGGCGCTTCTCGACGGCGGGGGAGAGGAGGAAGTCGATGAGCTTCTTGCCGTTCTCCGCGTGGGGGGCGCCGGCGACCAGCGCGAGGGTGTTCGGGATGACGAGGACCCCGTCCTCCGTCTCGTCGGGATAGACCGCGGCGACCGGCTTCCCGGTCAGGATCTGCCCGCGGGCGTCGTCGGAGTCGGTCAGGCCGAAGACGAGGTGCCCCCCCGCGACGAGGCTCGCGACGGGGCCGTTGCCGGCGGCGAGGTTCGGCTCGTTCGCGAGGAGGTCCTCGCAGAACGCCGCCATCTTGTCCTCCCCCCAGACGTGGTAGAGGACGGCGAAGTGGGTCAGCGTCGTCCCCGCGATCGGCCGGGCGAGGCCGACCTGCCCCTTCCAGCGGTCGTCGGCGAGGTCGCGGACCGACTTCGGCCTCTCCTCCTCCCGCACGCGGTTCGTGTTGACGATGAGCACCCGCGCGCGGCCGGCGAAGGCGTGCCAGAACCCGTCCGGATCGACGAACTCCGCTGGGAAGCCCTCGGCGGCGGGGCTCTTGTAGGGGGCGAGGATCCCCGCCTCCTTCAGCCGGATCGTGTGGACGATCTCGTTGTTCCAGAAGACGTCGCAGCGCGGGCGCTCCTTCTCCTCCATCAGCGTGCGGACGAGGCCCACGGTCTTCGCCGCCTCGATGTCGAACTTCGCGTCGACGGGGATCCCCGTCCGCTTCGTGAATTCCTCGAGGATCGGCTCGGCGTGCACCTGGTCGGCCGCGCAGTAGACGACGAGCGGTTCCTGCTTCGCGCACGCGGCCGCGAGCAGGAGGGCCGGAACGAGGAGAGGGGTGGGAAATCGCATCCGGCGGGTCCTCATGAACATGGACGAGAGCCGTGCCCGGGGCGGTGGTACCCCGGAGAGACCCTCGCGTTGCGGTGTGGAAACGCCGGGTTGCGTCCGGCGGGCGCGGCGAGTTTGGGGGAGGCGGGGGCCGGCCGTAAAGGGCCGACCGAAAGCCCACCGGGGCGGCCCGTCCCGTAGCATGTTCCGGTGAAGATCGCACGCAGGGTCCGCGGCCTCGGGACCGAGCAGGCCTTCGCGTTCGCGGCCCGGGCCCGCGAGATGGAAGCGGCCGGGCGCGAGGTGATCCACCTCGAATTCGGCGAGCCCGACGCGCCGAGCCCTCCCCACATCGTCGAGGCGGGGATCGCCGCCCTCCGAGCGGGCCACACGCGCTACGAGATGCCGGCGGGCTGGCCGCCGTTGCGCGAGGCGATCGCGGAGGAGTTCTCCCGCACCCGGGGCGTGCGCGTCCCCGCCGACCGGGTCCTCGTCGTCCCGGGGGCGAAGCCGGTGATGTTCTTCGCCGCCCTCTCCCTCCTCGAGGAGGGGGAGGAGGGGATCTACCCCGACCCGGGCTTCCCGATCTACCCCTCCGTGATCGCCCTGGCGGGGGCGAAGCCGGTCCCCTGGCCGATCCGCGAGGAGAACGCCTTCCTCCCCGACCTCGGCGAGCTGCCCTCGCTCCTCACTCCCCGCACGCGCCTCCTCTTCCTGAATTCACCGCACAATCCGACCGGCTCGGTCGCGCCGCGTGCCTGGGTGGAGGAACTCTGCCGGATCGTCCGCGAGCGCCCGGGTCTCGCCCTCGTCACGGACGAGATCTACTCGCGGCTCCTCTTCGACGGGGCCGAGCACGTGAGCCCGCTCGTCTTCGAAGGGATGGCCGATCGCACGGTCGTGATCGACGGCTTCAGCAAGACCCACGCGATGACCGGCTGGAGGCTCGGCTACGCCGTCGTCCCGCCTCCCCTCGCCCCGATCTTCGAGCGCCTCGTCGTGAACGCCGTCTCCTGCACGCCCCCCTTCACCCAGCGCGCGGGGCTCGAGGCGATCCGGGGTCCCCGGGAGCCTTTCGAGAGGATGCGCGAGGAGTTCCGCTGCCGCCGCGACGCCCTCGTCGAGGGCCTGAACGCGATTCCGGGCGTGCGCTGCTCGACGCCGCGTGGAGGCTTCTGCGTCTTCCCGAGCGTGCGCGAATTCGGCGTCCCGAGCGAGAAACTCGCCTGGGATCTCCTCGAGGAGGAGGGGATCGCCGCGGTGCCCGGCACCGCCTTCGGCCCGATGGGGGAGGGATACCTGCGGTTCGCCTGCACCACCCCCCTCCCGCGGATCGCGGAGGCCCTCCGTCGCATCGAGCGCTTCCTCCAGCGCCGCCGGACGGCGGCGAAGGCGCGGTGAGACCGTCCGACTTCCGGAGCGACACGGTCACCCGGCCGACGCCGGAGATGCTCCGGGCGATGGTCGAGGCCGAGGTCGGGGACGACCTCCTCGGGGACGACCCGACGGTGAAGCGGCTCGAGGCGCTCTCCGCCGAGCGCCTCGGGAAGGAGGCGGCGGTCTTCCTCGTCTCGGGCACGATGGCGAACCAGGCCTCCGTCGCCGCCTGGTGTCGGCCCGGGGACGAGGTGATCCTCGAGGAGGGCTCCCACCCGATCCACTTCGAGGCCGGCGCTCTCGCCCGCATCGCAGGGGTCCAGATCCGGCCGATCGCCGGCCGGCGCGGGGCGATGGACCCGGTCGACGTCGAGCGGGCGATCCGGCCGGACAAGACCTGGCACTCCCGCTCCTCCCTTCTCGTCGTCGAGCAGACCCATCTCGGCTCGGGGGGCGCCGTCCTTCCCCTGGAGAACCTGCGGGCCCTCCGGGAGGTCGCCTCGCGCAAGCGCCTGCGCGTCCACATGGACGGGGCGCGCCTCTTCAACGCCTCCATCGCCTCGGGGGTTCCGGCGCGGGACTTCGCCGCCTGCGCCGACTCGGTCACGTTCTCCCTCTCGAAGGGACTCTGCTGCCCCATCGGCGCGATGCTCTGCGGGCCGGCGGACTTCGTTTCAGAGGCCCGCCGGATCCGGAAGGCGATGGGGGGCGGCTGGCGCCAGGCGGGCTACCTCGCGGCGGCGGGGATCTACGCGCTCGAGCACATGGTCGAGCGCCTCGCCGAGGATCACGTCCTCGCGAAGCGACTCGCCGCGGGCCTCACCCGCCTTCCCGGCCTCGAGGTCGATCCGAAGGGAGCCGAGACCAACGTCGTCTTCGTCCGCGTCCGCCATCCCATGGGTCCCGACCGGTTCCTGAAGGAACTCGAGGAACGAGGCGTCCGCGCGAACGCGTACACGCTCGACGTCGTGCGCTTCGTCACCCATCGCGACGTCGGTCCGGAGGACGCCGAGCGGGCGCTCCGGGCGGCGGAGGAGACGCTCCGGGGTCGCTGATCGGGGGGCTCTCGCGACCCACGTGGGTCGCGGCGTCCGGTCAGAAGATCGAGACGTCGACCCCGTTCGAGAGCCGAGCGGAGAGCACGGCCCCCGGCGTGGGGGTGAGCATCGCCCCCTGCGCGAAGGCCGTCCCTCCGATCAGGGAGGGATCCGCCGGAACGGGGACGGTGACGGTGAAGATCGGCCCAAGCGCAGTGGGGGTCATCGGCAGGAGCACGTCCGGGAACGCGAGGAGCGTGCATCCCGGCAGGCCCGCCCCCGTGAGGTCGAGATTCGGGTTGCTCGCCCCGAGGATCAGGAGGACGGACGAGAGGACGCCGATCGGCGTGGGGGAGGGCCCCGGCGTGAAAGTGAACACGACCGGGCAGGAGGCGACGGTGGGGCTCGGGGCGAGCGCGCCCGCGAGGGTGGGGATCGCCCCTCCGAACGGGGCGCACCCGGGACCCGTCGTCCCGAAGGCGAACGTGAGGGGGCCGCACACCTGGGCGGAGGCCGGAGCGGCGAGGGGGGCGAGGAGGAGGGCGAAGAGGGCGACGCGCTTCATGTTCACCTCCGAGGGAGACCGCCGCGGCGGGGCGCCCCGGCCGGTCAACCGCCGAATGGTAGCACCCGCGGCGATCCTCTACGATCCGCGCCTCGAGAAAGGGACGAACCCCCATCAGCAGCATCTTCAAGGCCTACGACATCCGCGGGCTCGTCCCGCAGCAGCTCGACGAGGCGATGGCCCGCCGCGTCGGAAGGTCCCTCGCTTCCTTCCTCGGCTCGAAGCGGCTCGTCGTCGGGCGCGACGCGCGCCCCCACTCCCCCAAGATCGCGACCTCCGCGATCGAGGGGATGCGGGACGAGGGGACGACCGTCCTCGACATCGGCCTCGCCTCGACGCCGATGGCCTACTTCGGGATCGCGACGCTGCCGTGCGACGGGGGCCTCAACGTCACCGCGTCCCACAACACCGCCGAGTGGAACGGCTTCAAGGTCTGCCGCTCCGGCGCGCGCGCCCTGTCGGGCGAGACCGGGATCAAGGAGCTCGAGAAGCGGGCGACCGGGCCGCAGGCGCCGCCGGTCGCGACGCGGGGGGGGCTCGAGAAGAAGGAGGTGCTCGAGGCCTACGCCGAGCATGTCGCGAAGTTCGCGGAGGGGGTGCGCCCCGTCCGCGTGGCGATCGACTGTGGCAACGGAATGGCCGGCCTGACGATCCCCGAGGTGCTGCGCCGGAAGAAGGAGATCGAGGCGGTCCCCCTCTACTTCGAGGTCGACTGCTCCTTCCCGAACCACGAGGCGAACCCCCTGAACGAGACGACGCTCGCCGAGCTGAAGACGGCCGTCCGGGAGCGGCGATGCTCCGCGGGCGTCGCGTTCGACGGCGACGCCGACCGTTGCGTCTTCATCGACGAGCGGGGGGAGGTCGTCCCGGCCGACCTGCTGACGGCGCTCCTCGCCCGGCATCTCCTCGCGAAGAACCCGGGCGCGACGATCGTGTACGACCTCCGC
>CBRGOK010000163.1:0-7606 GCA_967798035.1 uncultured bacterium | reverse complement strand
GGGCCCCCCGCCCCCCCCCGGGCCCCCCCGGGGCGCCCCGCCGCGGGGGGGGGGAGGAGCGGGCCGGACGGCGACGAGCGGGCGCGCCGGGATCGGGGTGACGACGGCGGTCCTCTCGTGCCCCGCGACGAGGGCGCCGAGGACCCGGCCGTGGCGGGCGCAGAAGACCGGGGCCCCGGAGAGCCCCTGGAAGACGTCCCGATCGAGCTCCACGGCGAGGACCACCCCCTCGAAGATGATGCGGCCCCGGGCCTCCGCGTCGGCGCCGAGGACCGCGGCTCCGCGCAGGAGGACCTCGTCCCCCACGGCGTGGGGATCGCGGCAGACCTCGAACCCGCGCCGGGCCGTCGATTCGAGGGCGACGAGGTCGGGGGCCACCTCAAGCGCGGTCGGCTCGAGGTGTCCGGCTGTGTAGACCACCCCTTCCGCCACGAACCGGTGGCCGAGGAGGGGCCCGACGTGGATCGACGGGTTCTCGTAGACGCAGGCCGCGAGCCCGAGGAGGAGGGGGGAGAGGCGCGAAGGGCGGATTGCCACCATCCGCGGCGCGCAAACGGCGGGACCTGGGAGCCGGACGCCGCAAGTCGTTGGGAGAACGATGCCGGACGTTCCGGCGCGGTCCGGGCGGCGTTCACGCGAATCGACGGGACGTCGATCCGGCGCGACAGGAAACCCCTCAAGGCGGGGATGGGCTCCCCCGATAGACCCATCGCCCTTCCTCATCATCATGGTCCCGATTGCGCTTCTCCTCGCGGTCTCCGCGTGGCCCGGGTCCCCCGGCTCGGGCCTCTCCCTCCTCTGCACCGCAGGGGAGGTCACGGTCCAGACGCGAGACGGCGCCGGGCCGGACCCGGGGACGACGGTCGCGCCCGGCGCCGTCGCTCTCCCGGTCCCCTGCCCATTCTCCTTCTCCGCGGGCGCCGGCTCGAGGTTCGAGGCCTCGTGCGGCGACCTCCGTCTCACCCTCTCCGGTCCCTGCGAGGGGGTCGTGGCCGCCGAGGGGTCCGGGTTCGGTCTGCTCCTGACGGCGGCGGGTGGGTGGCGCGTCGCGACGGCGAAGACGCCGTTCGTCCTGGCGCTCGGCGGCCGCCTCTCGGTCCGCACCGGGAAGGGGGTCTCCGAGGGGACCTTCACCCCCGGCTCCGGCGTCGAGCTGGCCAACCTCTCGGGAGAGCCGCTCCGCATCTACCGGGACGGGCGCATGGTCGACCTCCTGCCGGAGTCGCTCCGGACGCGGATCTCCCAGGCTTCGCTCGGCCCGGACTCGCCTCCGGTCCGGAAGGGACCCGACGCCGCCCGTTCGTACCGGTGGGGGACCCGCTCCTACGTGCTCCCGCCCGGCGTCCTCCCGCGCGTCGAGCGCGGAAGGCTGATCCTCGAGGGCGCCGAGAGCCTCTCCGGTTCGGCCGTCGTCATCCTCGAGAGGCGGTTCGTGCTCATCCGCGCGGGCGGGGTGGTCGAGATCGGGCCGGAGGGGGTGATCCTCGAGGTCCGCGGCCCCGCAAAGGCCCTCCGCGCGCTCGGGGCGGGCGACTCCTCCCGCTCCGGCTTCCCCGGCTCTCCCGGGATCGATCCCACGCAGACGGGGGTCGTCCTCTCCCCCGCCGGCCCGTAGCCCTTCGAAGGAGGGAGGATCCGATGGCCCTGCTGCGTCTGCTTCCGGTCTGTCTCCTGCTGCTCCCGGTTTCCGGGACGCAGGGGGTCCTCTGGGCTCAGGAGCCCCTCCCGGTGAAGCCCTCGCCGCAGGGGGAGGTCATCGACCAGCCGGAGACGGCCGTCGGGCTGGCGACCCCCGCCGACCTCGAGACCTACGAGGAGCTCGTCGACCTCGTCCAGGTCCCGACGGAGATCGGAGCGCGGCGGATGGGGTCGATCGACCCGACGCCGACCTCCGTCCTCAAGGCGCTCGGCATGCGGTTCTTCCCGGTCCTGCGCCAGGACTTCCAGTGGGACGACAACATCCTCCTCGAGGACGACTCCTCGCCGCACAGCGCCCGCCTGTCGCTCACGAACCTCGGCGTCTTCGCCCGGGGCGGGTTCTGGGGCGGCCGCGGGGCTCTCGATCTCGGCTACCTCCTCGAGGCCGTCGCCGCCGACACCTCCGCCCCGGGCTACGACAACTTCGTGGAGCAGTACGGCGCGGCGAACTTCCGGGTCGAGGGGAGCCAGGCGTACGCGCGGGCCGGATTCAAGGTCGAGGACCGGACCCAGCCCGTCGAGATCCAGTCGGTCGGGTCGACCTTCGCGCAGGACGACCGGGACATCCGCAGCCTCTACGCCCAGGTCGGGATCGTGCCGAGCCCCCGCACCCTCCTCGACGTCTCGGTCGACTTCCGGGAGACGGACCACGCCCGCGGGGACCTCGCCCGCCTCGACGGGACGCGCAACGAGTTCGCCGCCCGCGCGGGTCTGCGCGCCAGCACGGACAGCCTCCTCTACGTGAAGGGGGCGGTCGGGACCTGGCGCTTCGACGAGGGAACCGCGGGAGGCTTGACGACCTCCCTCGCCGACGACGACTTCGTCTACGCGACGGTCGGCCTCGAGTGGACCCGGGTCGAGTCGCTCGAGGTCCTCGCCGAGGTCGGCGCGCGGCGGGACGAGTTCGACGACAGCGGGACCTTCGAGGGGGAGGACGACAACACGGAGCTGGTCGGGAGCGTGCGCGCGCGGGCCGTGCTCGGCGCCGACACCCGGCTCTCGGGCGCGATCCTGCGCACGGTCGCGCAGGCGACCGACTCGAACTTCCAGCTCGTCAACAGACTGGATCTCTCCCTCGACAGCCTCTTCGGCGATCGACTGCGCGGGAAGGGGGGGACCTTCTACGAGAAGAGCGATCCCTCCGAGCAGGAGGAGAGCGAGCGCTTCGGGCTGGGGCTGGGCCTCCGCTACGAGCTCAGCCGCACCCTCGACGTCGGGGCGGACTGGGAGTGGCGCGAGCGCAAGGCGGACGGGTCGGGAGGGGACTACACGGACCGCCGCCTCACGGTCGGGGTCGCCCTGCGGTTCTAGGAGAGGACGAGGGAAGGTGGAGAGGACGGTGCGGATCGCCGCGGTCGCGGCGCTCCTGGCGGGCTGCGCGACCCGGGGACCTTCGCCCGGCTCCCCGGTCCGCGAGGAGTCGGCCGCGGACGCGCCGCCCCTCGAGCGGATCGAGACGGGCGGATTCGCGATCCCCGAGGACTTCCCCCCGGCCCAGAGGGCACCGGTCGACCTCGGCGAGCCGCGGCCCCTCGTCCCGGGAGACTCGATCGAGCTCCTCGTCCACGGGAGCCCCGACCTCTCCCTCGCCTTCACCGTCCCGGACGGGGGATCGGTCTCCGTCCCCCCGCTCGGGCAGGTGCCGGTGGCGGGCCGCACCCCCTTCGAGCTCGAGTCGGCCCTCGCCTCCGGGCTGCGGGAGGCGGGGATCCTCCTCGAGCCGAAGGTCGCCGTCCTCGTCAAGTCGTACGCGCCGAGGCGCGTCTACGTCCTCGACGGGGTGCGGCGCCCCGGGGACTACGCCCTGCCCGAGGGGAGGCCCCTGCGCCTGACCCAGGTGATCGCGCTCGCGGGAGGATTCCTCGAGACAGCGCGGCGCGACCGGGTGACCCTCTTTCGCGCGCGCGCGGACGGGACCGTCGGGCGCGAGGCCTTCGACGCCGGGGCGATCCTCGCCGGGAGCGCCCCCGATCCCGCCGTCTTCCCCGAGGACACCCTCGTCGTGGCGGCGCAGGACACCCTCGAGGAGCGGATCTTCGTCGCGGGGCAGGTGAAGCACCCCGGCGCCTACGCCTTCCGCCTCTCGGAGGGGGTGACGGTGCTGCGCGCGATCGTTCTCGCGGGGGGCTTCGACAAGTACGCGGACGCGGACAACGTCGTCGTCGTCCGGGCGGGGGGGGCGCCGGTCCGAGTCGACCTCAAGGCCGCCCTCGCCGGGGACCCGGTGCAGGACATCCGCCTCGAGCCGGGGGACGTCGTCATCGTCCCGGAGTCGTTCTTCTAGGAAGGCCGTGGGCTCCTGGACGGAAGGGACCGGCCCCGCCCGAGCGGCGCTCGAGATCCTCTCGCGCCGGCGCGGGCCCTTCGCCCTCTTCGCCCTCGCCGCCTTCCTCGGGGCGGGCCTCGTCACTGCGCGGACGACGAGGACCTGGCGCGCGCGCGCGACCCTCTCGATCGAGCCGCCGCTCCGCAACGCCTCGGGGCTCGAGGGATTCACCGCGGTCGTCTTCGACCTCCCCCGCTACATCGGCACCCAGCAGGAGCGGCTGCGGAGCCCCGCCGTCCTCGCCGGGGTGCTCGAGACGCACCGGGAGAGGATCGCGGGGCTCCCCGAGTTCGCCGGGAGGGAGGGCCCCGAGCTCCTCGAGGCCCTCGCCCGCGCGGTCAGCGTCGAGGCGCGCCCCGACACCTACCTCGTCGACCTCTTCTTCGCCGCGAGCGACCCGCGGGAGGCCGCGGCCTTCGCGAACGACCTCGCCGAGGCGGCGTGCCGCGAGGGGGTCGAGCGGGACGCCGAGCGCGGGGGGGCGGTCGCGCGCCTCGTCTCGGAGAAGATCGTCGAGTTGGAGGGCCGGCTCGCGGAGGCCGAGGGGGCGGTGGCCCGGTTCCAGCGCGAGCACGACGTCGAGGCGTTCGAGGAGAAGGTGACCCTCCACGCCGCCGATCTCGGCCGGGCCGTCGAGGCGCTCACGGCGGCCGACCTCGAGCTCGCCCGGCGAGAGCCGCCCTTCCGCGCCGTCGAGGCGAGTCGCGACCCGGAGGGCGCCCTCTCGCGGGAGGCCCGGGTCCCCGCCGTCGAGGAGGACCCCGCCGTCGCCTCCCTCGAGAGGGAGGAGACCCTCCTCGCGCTCGAGATCGCCTCGAAGGAGCGGTCGCTCGGCCCGAACCACCTCGACCTCCTCGGGCTCGCGGGGAGGCGCTCCGCCCTGGAGGAGCGGCTGCGCGAGTCCCGCGCGCTCGCGGCGCGCCGGATCGAGTCGGCGTGGAGGGAGGCCGAGGAGACGCGCGGGAAAATCGCCTCCCTCGTCGAGGCGCGCGAGCGGGCGCTCGCCGACCTCGGGACGAAGCGCCGGGAGTACGAGACGCTCCTCGCGCGCGCGGCGGAGGTCCGCGAGCTCTACCGCGAGTTCTACCGCCGGGAGACGGGGGCGCTCCTCCCCGGGACGGAGTCCCCCGGCGCGACCCAGGCGATGCGCGTCGAGTCGATCGCGTCGGTCCCGATCCGCCCGTGGCGGCCGAACCTCCCCCTCAACTTCGGGCTCGCGGCGGCGCTCGCGCTCTTCGGCGGGTTCGGCCTCGCCTTCCTCCTCGAGTCGATGGACGAGACGGTCCGGGACCGGGGCGACCTCGACCCCTTCCTCCACGTCCGGACGCTCGGGCTCGTCCCCTGGGTGCGCGGCGCCCGGGGGATCCTCTTCGCCCGGATCGCCGACCGCGAGCCGCAGCACCCCGCCGCCGAGGCCTTCCGCGGCGTCCGCACCGCCGTCTTCGGCGCCGCGGGCGAGGGGCCGCGCCGGATCCTCGTCACGAGCGCGGGGGCCTCCGAGGGGAAGACCTCGACGGCCGTCAACCTCGCGATCACGCTCGCGCAGGCCGGGAGCCGCACCCTCCTCCTCGACGCCGACCTCCGCCGTCCCCGCCTCCATGAAGTCTTCGGACTGCCGCGCGGCCCGGGCCTCGTCGAGGCGGTCGGGCGCGGGGACCTCTCGGGCGTGCGCTCGACGGAGGTCGAGTTGCTCTCCGTCCTCCCGGCGGGGGGGACGGTCGAGAGGCCGACGGAGGTCCTCGGCGGCGAGGGGTTCCGGCGCCTGCTCGAGATCGCCTCGCGCCAGTTCGAGCGGATCGTCGTCGACTCCCCTCCCGCGCACCTCCTCGCCGACGGGCGCGTCCTCGCCGCGCGGGCGGATGCGACGATCCTCGTCGCGTGGGCCGGGCGCACCCGACGCCGCGCGCTCGCCGCGGTCATCGAGGGCCTCCAGGCCCTCGGGGCGAGCGTCTCCGGGATCGTCCTCAACTCCGTCTCGTCCCGCTCGCCCGGGTACGGCTACGGGTACGGCTACGGATACGGGAGCGGGAAGGGGTCGGGCTCGAAGGGGGGCTCCCGTGCCCTGGCCGGCGCCTCGGTCTCCTAGGACCCTCCTCCGCGCCCTCCTCGGGGTCGGCCTCCTCGTCGCGGCCCTCGACGCGGGGAGGCTCGCTCTCGACGAGGCGGGATCGGGGATCTGCGCAGCGAGACCTCTCGGCTCTCCCCCCTCCGCTTCCGCGTTCGAGCGGCGCGCCCTTGGCGCCCGCCAGGTCGGGCGCGTGGACCTGGCCGCCGGGTGGGCGCGCGCGGCGGTATCGGCGGCGCCGCGTCGATCGTCGCTCCGCCTCCTTCACGGCGGCCTGCTCGAGGAGTTGGGTGACGAGGAGAGCGCGTCGGGAGAAGTGGAGGCGGCGTTCGCCGCCGATCCGATGCGCGCGCCCGTGGCGCGCCGATCGGCGCTCGCCGCGGCGAGGCGATTCCGGAAGGGGGGGGACCCCGACGACCTCGAGAAGGCGGTCGGCCGGATGTGGATCGCGAACCTCTCGGAGCCCTGGCGGGCGGGCGAAGGGGTCCTCCTCCTTCGCGCGACCGGGGCGGATCCGGTGCGGCTCCGGGCGAGCGTCCCGGAGCATCCCGAGGCGCGACTCTCCGCCGGACAGGCCTTCCTCGATCTCGGGATGCCCGGGGCCGCCGCCGTCGAGCTGGCGCTCGCCCGGGACTGCGGAAAGCCCGCGAAGCGCGATCGCCTCCTCGGGAAGGCGCGTCTCCTCCTCGGGGACCCGGACGGCGCGTTCCTCGCCTATCGCGACGCGGCGAGGGCGGCCGGCCCGGAGCTGCTGCGCGGGATCCCGGAGGACGCGGGCGAGGCGGGGGACCCGAAGGCGGGGATCGCGCTCCTCGACCGGCTGGGGGAGGAGGAGAGGATGCCCCTCGCGACGCTCCTCGCCTCGCGCCTCTGTCTCCGATCGGGGGACCCGGCGGGGGCCGCGCGGAGGATCGTGGCGAGCCCCCGGTTGCGGGACGATCCGGAGGCCCTCGCCCTCCTCGCGGAGGCCCGCGCGGAGGCGGCGAGACCTTGATCGCCGCGCGCGCCGCGCCGGCGGGCCTCTTCGCCCTCGTGGCGGGTTCCTGCTTCGCGCTCGGCGGGACGACGGCGATCGCGCTCGGCGGCGGATCCTCCCTCGTCCTCCTCGCGGCCGGGATCGCCTTCCTGCGCACCGGAAGGAGCGAGGCCCTCGATCCCTTCCACCTCCTCCTCCTCCTCGCCGCGGCCGTCCCGGCCGCCCACCTCCTCCTCCCGGGTCCGCTCGCGGCTCCCCCCTTCGAGGCGCGGGTCGAGACCCATCGGATCGTCTCCCTCTGCGCCCTCGCTGCGCTCTCCTTCGAGATCGCGCGGCGGCGGGGCCGGGCCTTCCTCCTCGAGCCGGCGGCCCTCGCGGTCGGCCTCGTCTGTCTCTTCGGCCTCGCGCAGCGACTCTTCGGCCCCCAGGCCTTCCTCCTCGGGGAGGTCCCCGAGAACGCCCGGCCGTTCGGGCCGTTCCTGAACCGGAACCACTTCGCCGGCCTCGCGGCGTCTGCGCTTCCCCTCGCCTTCGCCTCCGA
>CBRGOK010000162.1:0-7624 GCA_967798035.1 uncultured bacterium | reverse complement strand
CCCGCGAGGAGACCCCCAAGCGCGACTACCGGCTCCTCCTCAACACGACCGACCCGGAGCAGGCGCGCGCGGCGCTCGTCCGCGGGATGGAGCTCGAGCAGCTCCTCGTCGACCTCGCCTCCCGCGTCTCCTACCTCGGCAACATCTACCGGGGCCGGCTCGTCAACGTGGAGCCCTCGATCGGGGCGGCCTTCGTCGACTTCGGCGCCGCGAAGAACGGGTTCCTCCACACGAACGACGTCCTCCCCGCCTACGGCCAGCCGGGCTTCCGGACGGTCGACCTCCCGCGGGCGAAGGCCGGGGCCGGCGAGGGGCCCGAGGCCCTCCGGGCGGTCTTCGAGGGGGACAACGGCGAGGAGGGGCGCCCGGTCGAGCGGCCCCCGATCCAGCAGCTCCTGCGCCGCGGGCAGGAGGTCGTCGTCCAGGTGACGAAGGACGGGATCGGCGCGAAGGGCTCGGCGCTGACGACCTACGTCTCGATCCCGGGGCGCTACCTCGTCCTGATGCCGAGCCTCTCCCGGTGCGGCGTCTCCCGCAAGATCGCCGACGAGAAGGAGCGGCGCCGGCTGCGCAAGCTCCTCGAGGCGCTCGCCCCCCCTCCGGAGGTCGGCTTCATCATCCGGACGGCGGGGGAGGGGAGGACCCGCCGGGAGCTCGAGCAGGACCTCGGCTACCTCCTTCGCGTCTGGGAGGCCTTCCACCGGCGCCTCTCCTCCGGCCCCACCCCCTCCCTCCTCTACGAGGAGACCGACCTCGTCACGCGCGCGATGCGCGACCTCTACACGCCGGAGGTGCGGGAGATCGTCGTCGACTCCCCCGACGTCGAGCGGCGGGTGCGCGAGTTCCTCGAGCGCTACGCCCCGCGGGCCTCGACCGAGGTGAAGCTCCACGCCGCTCCCGTCCCCCTCTTCCACGCCTACGGCGTCGAGGTCGACTTCGAGCGCACGTTCGCGCGCAAGGTGAACCTCCCCTCCGGGGGCTCGATCGTGTTCGACCAGGCGGAGGCCCTCGTCGCGATCGACGTCAACTCCGGGCGCTACCGCAAGGAGTCGGACCTCGAGGAGACCGCCTACCGCACGAACCTCGAGGCGATCCCCGAGATCGTCCGCCAGATGCGGCTGCGCGACCTCGGCGGGCAGATCGTGATCGACTTCATCGACATGATGCAGGCGCGTCACCGCCGGGAGGTCGAGCGCGCCCTGCGCGAGGCGCTGCGGGACGACCGCGCGCGGGTCCGGATCGGGCGGATCGGCCCCTTCGGGCTGATCGAGATGACGCGCCAGCGGCTCGGGCCGGGCCTGAAGACGGCGATGTACGCCCCCTGCCTCACCTGCGGGGGCTCGGGGGCCGTGCGCACGGCCGAGACCGCCGCCATCCAGATCCTGCGCGAGGTGCAGGCGGCCGCCGCGCGGCGGCGCGGGGGGACGATCGAGGTCACGGTCCACCCCGACGTCGAGCAGTACCTCGCGAACGTGAAGCGCCGCGCGCTCCTCGACATCGAGGCCCGCCTCGACCGGGGGATCCTCGTCCTCGCCGACCGGAGGCTCCCCCCCGGCGAGTACCGGGTGCGGGTCCCCGGCTCGGAGGGGAGGGAGGGGTGAGCCCGGGATCGTTGACCTTCGAGGCGCGGCCGGTATCCTCTCCGCCCCTTCCCTCCCCGCCCGTGTACGCCGTCATCCGCGACCGCAATCGCAACTACACCGTCCGCCCGGGGGACGAGATCCGGATCGACCTGCGCGAGGACCTCGCGCCCGGGGCGGAGATCGCCTTCGAGGCGGTCGTGGTGGGGGAGGGGCCCGCGACGCGGGTCGGCCGCCCCACCGTCCCGGGGGTGAAGGTCCTCGGCGATGTCCGCGGTCCGGCGAAGGGGGAGAAGATCGTCGTCTATCGCTGGAGGCACCGGCACGGGTTCCGGAAGAAGACCGGGCACCGCCAGAAGTATCTGGCGGTCCGGATCCGGGAGATCCGCACGGAGTGACCCCATGGCGCACAAGAAGGGACAGGGGGCGACCCGAAACGGACGCGACTCGAACCCGCAGTACCGCGGCGTGAAGTGCTACGGGGGGGAGCGCGTCCGGGCCGGCTGGATCCTCGTGCGCCAGTGCGGGACGCCCCTCCGGCCGGGTTCGGGGGTCGGGCGGGGGAGGGACGACACGCTCTTCGCGCTGCGCGACGGCGTCCTGCGGTACCAGGACAACGGGCGCGTGCACGTCGATCCCCTCCCCTCGACCGTCGCGGCGAGCTGACGCCGGCGGCCCGGCGGCCGCGTCCGAGGGGCCGTGTTCCGCGACGAGGCATGGGTCACGGTCCGCGGGGGGCGCGGCGGGGACGGGATCTCGACCTTCCGGCGGGAGAAGTACGTCCCCCGGGGAGGGCCGTCCGGCGGAGACGGGGGCCGCGGCGGCGACGTCACCCTCCTCGTCGACCCCTCCGTGACGACGCTCCTCGACTTCGTCCGCCGGAGGGAATGGGCCGCCGGCTCCGGCAAGCGCGGAGGCTCCGCGCTCAAGCATGGATCGGACGGCGCGAGCCTGCTCCTGCGCGTCCCCCAGGGGACGGTCGTCCGCGACGGGGAGCGCGGGCACGTGCTCCGCGACCTCGCGCGCCCGGGAGAGTCCCTCCTCGTCGCCCGGGGGGGTCGCGGGGGGAAGGGGAACGCCCGGTTCAAGTCGGCGACGAACCGGGCCCCCCGCCGGTTCGAGAAGGGGCAGCCGGGGGAGAGCCGGCGCCTGCGCCTGGAGCTCAAGCTCATCGCCGACGTCGGCCTGGTCGGCCTCCCGAACGCGGGGAAGTCGACGCTCCTCCGGCGGATCTCGGCGGCGCGGCCGAAGGTCGCGGCCTACCCTTTCACGACCCTCTCCCCGGTCCTCGGCATCGTCGAGGTGGAGGAGGGCCGCTCCCTCGTCTTCGCGGACATCCCCGGCCTGATCGAGGGGGCGCACCGCGGGAAGGGGCTCGGGGACGCCTTCCTCCGGCACATCGAGAGGACGCGCCTCCTCCTCCACCTCGTCGACGCGAGCGGCGAGGCCCCCCTCCCGCCGCCCGCCGCCCACGCCGTCGTGACGAAGGAGCTGCGCGCCTACTCGAAGGCGCTGCTCGACCGCCCGCGGATCGTCGTCGCGACGAAGATGGACGACCCCTCCGCGGAGGAGGGGGCCTCGTCCCTCGAGCGGGCGCTGCGCGAGAAGGTCCTGCGGTTGAGCGCGGTCACGGGGAGGGGTCTCGAGGACCTCCTCCGCGCCGTCCTCGAGGCTCTCCCCCCGCGGACCGAGCCGGTTTAGTCCGGGCCTCCGGCGAGCCGAAACCCCCTCTCGGCATCGTCCCTCCTCCCCGCAGGAGTCGGGTCGACCCGGAGAACGCCCGTGGAACTCGAAGGCCTGCTCGCGACGCTGGTCCAGGAAGGCGGCTCGGACCTGATCCTGAAGACGGGGGGATATCCCGCGATGCGCGCGCGGGGGCTCGTGCGCTACATCGCGGACGAGCGCGTCGACCGCGTCTTCGCCGAGACGGTGCGCACGCGCCTCCTCGACGGCAACGCGCTCGCCTCCCTCCAGGCGAAGGGGGCGGCCGACCTCTCCTTCGAGGTGAAGGAGATCGGGCGCTTCCGCGTGAACGCCTTCCGGCAGAACGGGGAGCCCTCCTTCGTCTTCCGGCACGTCAACCGGGTGATCCCCTCCTTCAAGGAGCTCCACCTCCCCGTCGACCAGCTCCAGCGGCTCGCCTCGCTCCAGCGCGGGCTCGTCCTCGCGACGGGGGTCGCCGGCTCCGGGAAGTCGACCTCCCTCGCCGCGATGATCGAGTTCGTCAACCGGACGCTGAACCGGCACATCGTCACGATCGAGGACCCGATCGAGTTCGTGTTCGAGGACAAGCTCTCCGTCGTGAACCAGCGCGAGATCGGGCTCGACTGCCCCGACTTCTCGATCGCGCTCAAGCACGCGGTGCGGCAGGCCCCCGACATGATCCTGATCGGGGAGATGCGCGACCGCGAGACGATCGAGTCGGCGATCCACGCCGCGGAGACGGGGCACCTCGTCCTCTCGACCCTCCACACGGTGAACGCGGTCCAGACGGTCGAGCGGATCATCCTCTACTTCCCCCCCCACGAGCACGCCCTGATCCGGCAGCAGCTCGCCCTGAACCTCGCCGGGGTCGTCTCCCAGCGCCTCCTCCGGACGAAGGACGGCCGCCAGGTGATGCCGGCCGTCGAGCTGATGATGTCCTCCCCGACGGTCCGCGAGATCCTCATCGAGGGGCGCACGCGGGAGCTCCCCCGCGCGCTCGCGGAGGGGAGCTACTACGGAACGATGACCTTCAATCAGAGCCTGCGCCGCCTCGTCGAGGCAGGGAACGTGACCCTGGACGAGGCGATCGCCGCCTCGGACAACCCCGACGAGCTGAAGATGCAGCTGCGCGGCATCACCCCGGGGGTCCAGGAGCGGCAGTTCGCCGGCCGGACGCCCGGGAAGTAGGGCGCCCCCGCCCGTCCCCCCCCGCCCGTCCAACGGATCCGGGGGGGCCCGGGAATAGGGAGCGGCGGGGGACCGTCTCGGGGGGAGTGGCTCCGCTCCCCAGGGGTACAATCCGGCGGCTCGCGTGAAGTCGAACCGAGTCCTCCCCCTCCTCTGGGTCGTCGCCGTCCTCGTCGGGGGGTGGACGCTCTACCGGTTCGTCGACTTCGTCCGGAAGAAGAACCTCTACCTCACCCCCTACGGGGACCGGGAAGTCCGCGAGCCCCTGAAGGAGAAGGGGACCTCCGCGAAGGCCCGGGCCGCCAAGAACTGGCCCGACTACAAGAACCTCTTCGAGCTCAACGTCACCGGGAAGGGGGCCCCCGCGCCGGCCTCCGAGGACATCGGTCCCCCCCTTCCCCCGGTCGGGCACGTCCAGCCCGTCTCGGACCTGCTGCGCGTCCTCTACGTCATGTTCGACGCCGCGGACCCGGAGGGGACGGCCGGGTTCAACCTGGACCAGTTCACGGGCCACTTCTGCTACGTCCAGTACAAGGACACGATGCTCGAGAAGTCCGCCGCGCCGCTCCTCAGCGTCGGGGACCGGCTCCCCGAGCCCCACTCCGCGATCCAGGTGAAGTCGATCCACCAGGACCGTGTCGTGTTCCAGCGGACCGGGGAGAAGGACGAGGAGGTGATCGTCCGGGAGATGGAGATCTCGCCCGAGCTCGTCCACGGCGTGCTCGGGGACGGGGCCGGCCCGGCGAGCCTCCCGGCGAGCCCCCTCGCCTCGCGCCCCGCGATCAAGGCCTCCCGCGACTGGCCGGCGACCACGATGGAGGAGAGGCCGAACAAGTGGAAGGTCTCCGCCTCCGACGTCGAGCAGGTGACCGAGCGCGCGAACGAGATCGTCGGGACGGGGGAGATCACCGTGACGCCCCACTACCGCAAGGGGGAGTCGAGCGCCTCGGGCCTCCGGATCGGCTCGATCAAGCCGGGCTCGATCCTCGACGGGAAGGGGCTGAAGCCGGGCGACGTCATCAAGTCGATCAACGGGACGCCGGTCCGCTCGAGGGAGCAGGTGATCGAGTACATCCAGGCCCACCCCGACCTGCGCTCCTTCACCCTCGAGATCGAGAGGCTCGGCCGCCCCCTGACGCTCCAGTACTCCCTCCCGCGCTAGGTCCCCCCTGTTCCTCTCGGGGAATCTCGGGAACACGAACCTCTCCCTCGCCCTCTTCGACGGGGAGAGACTCCTCGCGCGGGCCGCGGCAAGGGCGGGCGACGACCCTTTCCCGGCGCTCGGGCGGATCCTCGAGGGGCGCCCCCTCGAGGCGTGCGGCTACTGCTCCGTCAACCCGACGCGGGAGGAGGGGTTCGAGGCGGCCGTCCGGAGAGCTGCCGGCGTCCGGGCGCTCCGCGTGGGGCGCGACGTCCCCGTGGGCCTGGAGGTGCGCTGCCGGGAGCCGGAGCGCGTCGGGATCGACCGCCTCGCCGCCGCCCGGGGCGCCCTCGTCCTCGAGCGCTCCGCCGCCGTCGTCGTCGACGCGGGCACGGCGATCACCGTGAACGCCGTGACGGCGGAGGGGGCCTTCCTCGGGGGGGCGATCGTGCCGGGGTACCGTCTCGCCGCGCGCGCGCTCGCGGAGGGGACGGCCCTCCTCCCCTTCGTCGAGCCGGGCGAGGCGGGGAGCGCGCTCGGGCGGGACACGGAGGAGGCGATCCGCGGGGGGCTCTTCTTCGGGATCCCGGGTCTCGTCGACGCCCTCGTCGCGGAGGTCGCCCGCGCCCTCCCGGCCGGGTCCCGCGTCCTCGCGACGGGGGGGGACGCCCCCCTCCTCGCCCGCCGCAGCCGCGTCCTCGGGACCGTCGTCCCCGAGCTGGTCCACCTCGGGGTGCGCGCCGCCTGCGCGACCTAAACGGCGTTGTCCGTCGAGCCGCGGTAGGCTATGGTCGCCCGTGGTCGTGAAGCGCGACCTCGTCTCGATCGACGACCTCTCGAGTGGGGAGATCGCCGCGCTGTTCCGGACGGTCGACGAGATGACCGCGCGGCCGCGCGAGTGGACCCATCTCGCGCAGGGCGTGATCCTCGCGAGCCTCTTCTACGAGCCCTCGACGAGGACCCGCCTCTCCTTCGAGGCGGCGATGCACCGGCTCGGCGGGAGCGTGATCTCGGCCGCCGACATGCGCTCCTCCTCGGCGGCGAAGGGGGAGACGCTCGCCGACACGGTGCGGGTCGTGGGGGGGGCGTACGCGGACATCCTCGCGCTGCGGCACCCGGCGGAGGGGGCCGCGCGCGTGGCGGCGCGCTACGCCTCCATCCCGGTCGTCAACGCGGGGGACGGCTCCCACGAGCACCCCACGCAGACGATCTGCGACCTCTACAGCCTCTACGCGGAGAAGGGGCGCCTCGAGGGGCTCGACGTCGTCCTCTCGGGGGACCTCAAGTACTCGCGGACGGTCCACTCCCTCGCCTACGCGCTGGCGCGCCTGCGGGCGAACGTCGTCCTCATCCCGCACCGCGGGTTCGAGATGCCGGAGTACGTGATCCGCCGCCTGCGGGAGCGCTACGGAAACGAGCCCCAGCGGCTCGAGGCGGACGACTTCCGGTCGATCGCGGGGAGGGCGGACGCCGTCTACTTCACGTCGCAGCGGCCCCACCAGCTCTCCCTCTTCACGGAGGCGAACCGGGTCGCCATCGCGAAGCTCGACGCCCTCTACGTGACGCGGCCGCAGCAGGAACGGTTCTCCGAGGGGGAGGCGGCGCCGCCCGTCCGGATCGACCGGGAGGCGCTCTCGGGGGCGCGGTTCAAGGACACCTTCGTCATGCACCCGCTCCCGCGGGTGAACGAGATCTCCTACGACCTCGACCAGGATCCCCGGAGCCTCTACTTCAAGCAGGCCGCCCGGGGCGTGCCCGTGCGGATGGCGCTCCTCGCCTTCCTCCTCGGGCGCCTCGACCTGGGAGCGGAGGCGCCCGCGCCCGAGCCCACCGTCGAGGCGGTGCGCGGCCGCCAGGGGATGGCCTGCCCCAATCCGACCTGCATCACGAACCTCGAGTCGCACTACCTGGAGCCGGAGTACGTCGTCATCTCCCGGACGCCGCTGACGGCCTCCTGCGCCTTCTGCGAGGTGGCGGTCGCCCCGGCCCTCGTCGGATGCGCGAGCACCCG
>CBRGOK010000161.1:0-7648 GCA_967798035.1 uncultured bacterium | reverse complement strand
CCCCCCCGCGATCGACCCCCGTTCGCTCCGTATCCGTTCCCGGCTCTGGGAAGAGGCGTCCAACCGGGTGAAGGGAGGCGATCCATGTCCCCGAACCGCCTCGCAGAGATTGCCGCGCGCTACGTCGAGGGGTCCCTCGGCCCGATCGACCGGCTGCGCTTCCTCCTCCGCCTCCTGACCTGCCGCACCCTCCGGCGCTACGTCGTGGGGTTGCGGTGCCTCGCTCCCCTGGTTGGGCACCCCCCCCGGGTGCCGCCTCCCCCGGAGGCGGCCCGCAGGATCCTCCGCTTCTTCAGGGGGTGGGACCCGAACCGGCGGCGCTCCGGCGCCCCCCCGGACGGGCGTCTCGTCGCGTAGTCCGCCGGACTTGCCGTCGGACCCGATGGGGCTCCCGGGTGCGCAGGTCCGCGGGATGGGGATCCACCCGTCCTCTCCGACCGTCCCAGAGAACGCTGGCCATGCTCGAGTCTCGCCCTAGCATCCGATGCGGAGTTCGCCTTCCGCGTGAGCGTGCGGGCGGAAGCGTCGAGGCCCGGCAAGGAGATGGACCGATGAGCAACTCGTGCTTCGGAAGGGTGGCTTCGGCTGCACGGGGAACTGCGCTCGCTCTCACGGTGGTCGCTCTGGCGACGTCCGCGCCCGGGCAGACGGGTACCGGAGTTTGCGTTCCCGGCACGAACCCTCTCCAGGCGGCCGTGAACGCCGCGCAGCCGGGAGACGTCATCGTTGTCAACGGGCTCTCCAACCTCGGGCAGTCCATCTGCGTCGACAAGCCCCTCGTGTTCGTGTCCCAGGGTGGCCCGACCGCGTTCACGGCGACGTCCGGGCCCTTCTCCGCCTCCAACGCGCCCAGGGGCGTCTTCCATGTCGCTCCGGCCGTCTCGGGGGTGGTCGCCTTCCACGATCTCCAGATCTCCGGCGTGACCTGCCTGTCGACGGTGGGCGCCGTCATGCGTGGCATCTACTCGGAGTCCGCGAACGTCACGCTGATCGTCGACGGCTGCGTCGTCGCCGGCGCCGACTACGGTTGCGGGGTCGGGGACAACTCCGAGAACGGAGCCGCCGGGATCGAAGGAACCGTGGCGCGCCTGGTCGTGAAGGATTCGACGGTCACGGGAGGGGACGGGGACATCGCGGGATGGTCGTACGACCCGGGCCCGAACCCGAACATCTTCTGCCTCGACCTCGCCTCGGCCGGGATCGGAGGGGATGCGATCGACGTGACCGGGGAGGTCCTCCTCGTCCGGAGCGTGCTCGCGGGCGGGGACGGCGGGGACGCCGTCGGAAACACTTCGATCTGCGCCTGCGCCTCCCCTCCCCCGTCCTACGCCGATGCGGGCTCGGGAGGATCCGCCGTCTTGGCTCCGACCGTTTGGTCGTGGGGGAGCACGGGGACCGCTGGCGCTGGAGGCTCGGTCACGTGCGGGGGCACCGCGTACTCGCAGGCCCCGGCGGGGGCTCCCCTCCCTCCCGGCGGGATCTCCACCCTCCAGGTCGGACCGCAGCCCTCGCTCGGGGGCACAGCCCTCTTCACCCTCCAGAATCCCGGCGCGCAGCCCGCCGCCATCGCCGTCGGGACGACCGGATTCGGCCCGGCGATTCCCGTCTCCGGAACGGACCCCTACTTCCTCGGGCCCTCCCCCATCGTCGTCGCCGCGGGGCTCGGGCTGACGGGGCTCGCCATCCCGGTCCCGAACAGCTCGGTGCTCGTCGGCGCGGTCCTCCCCGTCCAGGCCGGGATCCAGACGCCAGGGGGGTTCGTCCTCACGAATCCGGACGTCGTCCTGATCCTCCCCTGACCGTCCTCGAGGGGAGGATTCCCGCGGGGTTCGCCCGCAGCCGGGGCCGCCCGTAGACTGCGCTCCCTCGGCCCGAGGTTCTCGCGTGCGGCTCCTCCACCTCCTCGCCGCTCTACCGATCCCGTCTCTCCCCCCGGAGGACTTCGCGGAGGAGGTTCAGCGGCTGGCGGCGGTGTACGAGGCCGGGAAGGGAAGGAGCGAGGAGCGCGTGGCCGAGGGGCGCTGCGAGGAGGCCGGCCGCGCCCTGATCGAGGTCGTCCCCGAGAAGGAGCGCACGCCGGCGCACAACCTCGTCCTCGGCAACCTCCTCACCCCCATCGACGCCGGGCTTTCACGGCGATTCCACCGCCTCGCCTTCGAGTCGAAGCCCGAGGAGCCGCTCGTTCTCGTCGAATGGGCGCTCGAGCTGCATCGGAGCGGGAGCCACGCGGAGGCGGAGGCGCTCTACCGGAAGTACATCGAGGGGAGAGGCGAGGGACATCCCCGGTTCCACGCCCTGCGCGCGGATTGCCTCCTCCGCCTCGGCAGGATCGAGGAAGGCCTCGACGCCTGGGGGAAATCGGGGCCCGGTAGGTTCGCCGCGGAGATCGTGGAGAGCCTCTCCTGGATCCGTCCGGACGCCTCCCCGTGGATCCGGCGATGCGCCCTCCTCGCGGAGGTCCGCGCGGGGAGGACGGACCGGATCGAGCCACTGATCCTCCTCGACCTCGGATGGGGGGCGGAGGGGGGCGACCCGGATTCGAGGGAGGTGCTCCTCGCGCGCGACCTCGCCCTGGCGAAGGGGACGTTCGGCGCGGAGAGTCGACGCGCTCGGCTCCTCGAGGTTCTCGCCCGAGCCCCGGAGGCCCCTTCGCCGGAGTCCCCGGCGGCGCTCCCGGCGGAGAGCAAACCCGAATCCGCGGATCTTCTCCACCACGGGGAGGAGACGGAGGCCTCCACCCCCGGCCCGATCTCGCGGAGGGATTTCGAGGTCCAGCTCCGGACGCTCCGGGTCCTCGGTCCGGAGCCGACCCTCCCCGAGAGCAGCGCGACGGCGCGGGCCCTCCTCGAGCGTGTCCTCGATCTCGACCTGGCGACCCCGGAGAGGCTCCTCCTCGACTTCGAGTCGTCGCTCCGGGAGCGAGCCGAGCGAGGTTCGGGGGACGTCGAGGCGCTCCGACTCCTCGCGGCGCTCTGCGAGCGGGCCGGGAGTCCGCGCCTCGCCGAGGTGGACCGGATCGGCTGGGAGAAGCACCGGGATCCCCGGAGCGCGGCGAACGTCCTCTCGAAACGCGTCGAGACTCTCCGGTCGGACGATCCGCTCCTGGAGCGGGCCCTCCGCGAGTTCCCGGAGGAGCCGCGGATCCTCTCGATCGCCGTCGACTGCGCCCGGCGCGAGGGCCGACCACTCCGGGATCTCCTCGTGAGGCAGGTTCTCGCCCGATTCAGGCAGCCCGGGTCCTGGCCCGACCTGCGGGGGGCGGTCGCCGCCCTCGAGGCGGAGGTCGGGCGTTCGCGGGCGGGGGCCGCGGCCACCCGACCGCGTTGAGGTCCGATCCCATGACCATCCAGCTCACGAGCGCGGCGTTCCCGGCCGGGGGGCGCATCCCGAAGCGGCACACATGCGAAGCCGACGACCTCTCCCCTCCCCTCGCCTGGGAGGGGGCTCCGCCCCGGACGAAGGCCTTCGTCCTCCTCTGCGACGATCCCGACGCGCCGGGAAAGACCTGGGTCCACTGGGTCCTCTACGACCTCCCCGGCGAGACGCGGTCCCTCGTCGAGGGGATCCCGGCGATGGACTCCCTCCCGGGCGGCGGGAAGCAGGGGAGGAACGACTTCGGGAGGATCGGCTACGGGGGCCCCTGTCCGCCGAAAGGGCACGGGACGCACCACTACTCCTTCCGGATCCACGCCCTCGACGAGCCGCTCCGGATCCCCTCGGGGGCGAAGAAGGCGGAGATCGAGCGCGCGATGGCGGGACACGTCCTGGCGCAGGGGGAGCTCGTCGGGACCTACTCGCGCTGAGCGGACCCGCCCCGCCGCGTGACGAAGTCCGCGACCGTCTGGGCCGTCCTCGCGCTCTACGTCGTCGCCCTCGCCCTCTGCGCGGCCTGGGCCCGGCGCCGCACGCGGAACCTCGCCGACTACTACGTCGGCGGCCGGGGGGTGCCGGCCTGGATCCTCGCGCTCTCCTACTTCGCCACCTACGTCTCGACGAACACCTACGTCGGCCACGCGGGGAAGTCCTACGTCTTCGGGATCTCCTGGCTCCTCCTCGGCGCCGTCCTCCTCGCCTTCTCCGTCGCCGGCTGGCGCTGGATCGGCCCGAGGATGGCCGAGGTCGCCGCGGCGGAAGGACTCCTCACCGTTCCCGAGTTCTTCGCTCGGCGCTTCCGCTCGCCCGCGGCCGGGACGCTCGCCGCGCTCCTCGTCGTCTTCGACTCGGTCTGGTACCTGACGGCGGTCTTCCAGGGGGCGGCGGCCTCCGCGGCGAGCCTGCTCGAGATCGACCCCGGGGAGGCCCTCCTCCTCATCGTCGGCGTCCAGGTCGCCTACACGCTCGCCGGGGGCTTCCTCTCCGACGCGATCGCCGACGCGTTCCAGGCGGTGGTGATGCTCGCCGCGGCGTTCGTCCTCCCGATCGCGTTCGTGTCGGCGGGGGGAGGTCCCTCCGCCGTTCTCGAGAAACTCCGAACGCTCGACGCGTCCGGAGACGGTCCCGGCCTCCTCTCCCTCGCCGGGGGCGCTCCCCTCCTGGCGATCCTCGGCCTCTCCCTCGCGGGCGGGATCAAGCTCCTCGCCGATCCCCGACAGACCACGCGGTTCTACGGGACGTCCTCCGGAGCGGCCCTGCGCAGGATCGGCTGGCTCGCGCCGGCGGCGATCGGGCTGACGTACTTCCTCCTCCTCCCGCTCGGGCTTCTCGCGCGCGCCCTCGACCTCCCGCCCGAGGTGGCGGCCCACACCGACCGGATCGTCCCCTACCTCCTCGGCTCGGGAGTCGTCGTCGGCCCGCTCCTCTCCGCCTTCCTCCTCTGCGCCTTCCTCGGCGCCGCGATGTCGAGCGCCGACAGCGTCCTCCTCGTCGCCGCCTCGGCGATCCAGCGGGACCTCCTCGGTCGTTGGGTCCCGGGCTCGCGATGGACCCGCGAGCTGTGGGCCGGCCGGCTCTTCGTCGCCCTCTACGCGCTCGCCCCGGCGGTCCTCGCCTGGCTCCACCCGCCGGACATCGTCGGACTCACCGCCTTCGCGGGCGCGCTCTACGCCGGGGCGTTCCTGCCGGGCCTGCTCGCCGGGCTTCGCCAAGAGCCGCCCGCGAACGCGGGGCGGGCTGTGGTCGCCTCGATGGTGGCGGGCGCGGTCGCGGCGTACGGCTGGAAGTTCGGCGTGCTGGCCGCCTGGCCTTCCCTCCCAGTCCACGAAGTCTTCGCGAGCCTCGTGGCCGGGTTCGCCGCCTTCGCCCTCGCGCGCGGGCGGTAGCCGTCGCTCAGGCGGACGTCGCTCGAGTCCCCCGGCGATTCCTGGGCCCTCTCCCAGGGGTCCTCCCTCGCCGCAGGCGAGCCCTTTCGCGCCGCGCCTCGGCCACCCTTCGCGCCTCGAACAGGGCCGAGTTTCTCTTCCCCATGATGGAGAGGCTGAAGGGCTTCCCGTCCGGACGGTAGAGGTCGAGCGCGAACCGCGTGGCGAAGAGTCGAAGGGGCCCCATGTCGTCGGGACGGACGTCGAGAACGTGGAGCCAACACCGGATGTCGGGGTCGCCGTCCGGGTCCGACCAGGGCTCCACGAAGCATCGGGTTCCCGGATACCGCGCCTCGATCGCCCGCCTGACCACCTCCAAGCGCCGGTCTCTCATCCCGTCACCTGCATGACGAATCGCTCGATCTCGAATCGAAGGAACTCCAAGTCTCGTCGCTCGACGAAGTCGCGATTGTAGTCGGACTCCTGGCGAAGTTCCCTCGACCGCGCGAACAGGTCGACGTCGCCCGGCTCATTCCGGATCCGTGCGGCATGCAGCCCGACCGTCCGGTGTTCCCAGTACGTGGCCCCGGAGCGGAAATCGCCTGGTTTCAGCCCCTTCCTCTCGAGGCCGTGGATGCCCGCCTGGAAGAGGGCGAAGTAGTACCGGCTCGCGGCCTCGTCGACGAAGCCCATCGCCAGCAGCCGCCGTGCGGCCTCGAGACTTCGAAGCGCCTTCCTCCGCATTCCTCCGGTCCGGGGCGCCTCCTCTGTCCGGAGACTCCCCGGAAGGATGACGCCGGACGATTACACGACCGGGGACGGGACCCCACCGCGAACTAACGGGGCGATTCGCGCTCGAGCCGGACGACGATCTCCCAGGGGGAGGGCTCCGCGACTTGGACCGTCTGCTCCCTCGTGCGGAAACCCTCGGCCGAGACCCGGAGCAGGTATTCCCCCGCCGCGAGGCGCGCGCGCGCCGCCCGCCGCTCCGGAGGCGCGCCTTCCTCGTCCCGGAGGTAGGCGCCGACGCGCCGCTTCTCCGCGTCGAGGAAGGAAACCCTCGGCTCCGCGACCGCCTGGCCCTCCGGATCGAGGACGGCGACCCGGGCCTCGACGCCGCCGACGAGGCGGATCCGGAAGCGCGTCTCCCGGCCGGGAAATACCGTGTCCTTGTCCGAGAAGCCCACGAGGCCGCCCAGCTCCCCCGCCGACGCGTAGTAGGTGCCCGGGGAGATCGGCCGCATCCGCGCAAGGCCGGCGGAATCGGTGACCCACGGGGTGCCTCGCGGGTCCTCTCTCTCCTCCTCCTCGACCCGGCGGAGGGTGACCCAGGCCTCCCGGACCGGCTCCCCGCGCTCGTCGACGACCTCGACGAGGGCGCGGCCCTCCTCCCGGAGGGCGAAGTCGACGGTCGTGAGCGCGCCCTCGGCGACGACGATGTCGGTTGCGACGGCGGGTGCGCACGCGTCGTCCTCCGTCGCTCGAGCCCGGACCCGGTACGCCCCCGCCGGAAGGCCGGCCAACCGGAAGCGACCGTCGCGGGCCGTCGTCGCGGAGCCTCCGAGACGTCCGAGATCGTCCGGGGATGGGGGCTCGACCTCGATCGTCGCGTTGAAGAGGGGTCGGCCCGCGGGAGAGGTCAGCACGCGCCCCTCGACGCCTCCCGTCGGGACCTGGATCTCGAGGAACGACTCTGAGTCCGCGGGAACGACGGCCGCCGTCTCGAACCTGACCAGGCTCCGGCTGCCGTCGCGCTCCCCCGGCGCGTTCACCGAGACGATCGCCTCCCCGGGCACGACGCGTTCGAGGACGAAGGTCCCGTCCGACCCGGTCTCCGCGGCTCTGTGTGAAAAGCGGGTCCGTTCCCCAGCGGTGGAAGGCCGTATCGCGAGGTCGGCACCCCCGACGGGCTCCCCGCCTCGCGTCACGCGACCCCGCACGCGCCGAGTCTTCCCCCGCTCGGAGAAGTCGACCCGGATGAGTCGACCCTCCTCGATCTGGACGGTGCGCGCCTCGCCGTCCTCGTCCGACCAGGTCGAGGCGTTCACCTTTCGATGGTGCTGCACGCAGGCCGTCCACTCCCCGGGCTCCATCCCCTCCATGCGGAAACGTCCTTCCGGGTCGATCGCCGCCCTCTTCGGCTCTCCTCCGGCGGCCCGGCTGGCGCGGATCCACCCCTGGAACGGTTTTACCTCCGCGTCGACCGCGGTCCCCTCGATGCCCCCTCCCTTCGAGAGCGTGACGAGGACCCCCTCGATCGCGCCGCCGGCGACGAGCGCGATCGGCTCCAGCCGGCGTTCGATGAAGGCCTCGTGCCTCACCGTGATCCGGATCTCGCCCGGCTTCAGAGCGTGCAACTCGAACGAGCCGTCCGCAGCCTCGAACTGGAATCCCCGGTGTTCTAGGCTCTT
>CBRGOK010000160.1:0-7652 GCA_967798035.1 uncultured bacterium | reverse complement strand
GGGAGGAGGAGGAGGAGGAAGAACGGGAGTGTTCGCATGGGTGCTCCGGTCTCGACGGCGCCGGGGCTCAGGACGCCTCCGCGGCCCGTCTCCGCCAGGCGAAGTAGAGCGGCACGCCCGCGAGGACGATCGCGGTGCAGAGGAGGGACAGATCCCGCTCGAGCCGGAGGTTCATCACGACGATGAACGTCGCGCCGGCCGCGTAGAGGAGCGGCAGCCAGGGATAGAGCGGGACCCGGTAGGGTCGGGGCCACTCGGGATTCCGCCGCCGCAGCACGATCACGCCGACGACGGTGAGGCCGTAGAAGATCGTCGCGACGAAGACGACGCCGTTCGTGAGCTGGTCGTAGGAGCCCGACACGGCGAGGAGCGCCGAGATGACCCCCTGCCACAGGAGCGAGACGTGGGGCGTCCGGTGACGCTCGTGGGTCGCCCCGATCCGGCGGAAGAAGAGGCCGTCGCGGGCCATCGCCCAGTAGAGGCGCGCCGACGCGAGGACGATCCCGTTCACGCAGCCGAAGGTGGACACGGCGACGGCGGCGGACACGAGCCCGCGGCCGGTCGGGCCGAGGGAACGCTCCGCGGCGAGGTGGGCGATCCGCTGGACGCCGGGTCTCCCGTCGCCCGGATCGATCGCGGCCATGTCCGCGATCGGGACGGCGCAGAGGTAGAAGAGGTTCATCCCGACGTAGAACGCCGTCACGATCGCCATGCCGAGGAGGAGGGCGAGGGGGAGGTTCCGCTGGGGATTGCGGATCTCCCCGGCGGCGAAGGTCGAGTCGTTCCACCCGTCGTAGGCCCACAGCACGCGCACGAGGGCCATCCCGAAGCCCGCGCCGAGGAGGGCGTTCGTCCCTTCGGGGAGGAGCGGGAGGATCTCCGGCGCGCGGGTCTTCCCGATCAGGAACCCGGCGACCGCGAGTCCCGCCGCTCCGCCGATCTTCGCGATGCCGAAGGCCGTCTGGATCTTTGCTCCGACCTTCACCCCGAGGACGTTCAGGAAGGTGAGGAAGGCGATCAGGACGACCGCGGTCACCTGCCCCGCGTTGAGCCTCCAGGTCCCGAGCGCGCCGAGGTCCGCCTCGAGGAGCCGGTTCGCCGGCGAGATCTCGGGGAAGAAGGCGCCGAAGTAGGTCGCGAACCCGACGCCGACGGCGGCGATCGACGCCGAGTGGATGATCAGGAAGCCCGCCCACCCGTAGAGGAATCCGAAGAGGGGGTGGAACGCCTCGCGGAGGAAGACGTACTGGCCTCCCGAGTGCGGCATCATCGCGCCGAGCTCCGCGTAGCAGAGCGCGCCCGCCGTCGAGAGGAGGCCGCCGAGGATCCAGGCGAGAAGGATCAGGCCGCCCGAGGGGAGTCCCGCGGCGATCTTCCCCGTCTGCATGAAGATCCCCGACCCGATCACGATCCCGGCGACGAGCATCGTCGCGTCGAGGAGCCCGAGGGCCCGGACGAGCTGGCCCTCGGAGCGGTCGGAGGGGGGGGCTGCGGTTCGCGAGGTCAGCGGGCGCGGATCGCGGGTCCCATTTGGGGGCGCCCGCCGGAGGGGTCAACTGGGAAGGTCGGACCTCTCCCGCGCCGCCGCGACGAGCGCCTCGAAGAGGGTCCGGGTCTCGGGCGCGTCGGGCCTGCGCTCCGGATGCCAGAGGACTCCCACGACGAACCCCCGCCCCGTTCCCTCGACCGCCTCGATCACGCCGTCGTCGGTCCGGGCGACAGGGCGAAGCCCCTCGCCGCAACGGCGGATCGCCTGGTGATGGCTCGTCACGACCTCGAAGGGACCCGCGCCGACGATGCCGCCGAGCCGGGAGTCGGTCTCCACGCGGACGGGGTGGCTCTGATTCTTCCCGTGCTCGACGCCGGAGGAGGGGAACGCCTCGGGGAGGTGCTGGTGGAGCGAGCCGCCGGAGGCGACGTTGAGGAGCTGCATCCCGCCGCAGATGCCGAGGACCGGCAGGCCGCGCTCGCGCGCGGCGCGGGCGAGAGCGAAGTCGTACTCCTCCTTCTCGCGGGGGAGGAGATCCGCCTTCGGATGCACGACCGGCTCGCCGTAGCGGGAGGGATGGAGGTCGCGGCCGCCCGTAAAGAGGATGCCGTCGCATCGCGCGGCGGCCTGCGCCGCCGCCTCAGGTCCCCCGAAGGGGGCGAGGACCAGGGGCACCCCCCCCGCCCGGAGCATCGCCTCGACGTAGGCGGCGTGCTTCCCGTCCAGCCGCGCGCGTCCGCCGTCGGGCCCCGGATCGAACTCGCAGTTGACGCCGATCAGCGGCCGCATGTCCTAATTCTAGGCGCGGCCCCGCTCGCAGGCGGGAGAGGGCTAGAGAATCCCGAGCGCGAGCCCTGCGGTCGTGACCCCGGGGAAGACCGCGGGGCCCGGGTCGACGACGAACCACTGGTTGAATACGGTCAGACCAGAGAGGGCCGGATCGGGAGGCGTCGGGTGGGGGAAGGAGGCGCGGCCCGCGGCGCTCGTCAGCGTCGGGATCAGGACGTCGGCCGAGACGCGGAGGAAGCACCCGGGCATCGAGAGGACCGCGAGGTCGGCGGGAAGGGGGATCCCGAGCCAGCTCGTGGAGGAGAAGCCGATGATCCACAGCGCCGGAGCCGAAGGGCGAGCGCTGGTCAGGTGAATCCGGATGCCGGGGTTTCCGGCGCTATCGGGGGTTCCGCCGGAGATGGAGATTCGAGGGACGAGGCCGCCGGTCCCGGGGCAGCCCGAGCCGAGGACCGTCCCGGTCGGAGGGATCCCCACGAACGAGATCGCGCGCACCTCCCCGGCCGAGGCGACTCCCGCCGGATCGGCGGCCGGGGCTCCGACCGCGAGGTCGGGAACTCCGTCGCCGCTGGCGTCCCCGGCGCCCGCGACGGCGGCGCCGAACCGATCGCCGAAGGCGGGGCCGCCCGCGCTCATGACCTCGAGGCCGCCCGCCCCGGAGAGGACGCGGACGTAGCCCGGTCCGACCGTCTGGAAGCCCGCCTGCTGGGGCGCGCCGACCACGACGTCCGGAATCCCGTCCCCGCTCACGTCCCCGATCCCGGCGACGCTCGCGCCGAAGTTGTCGTCGAGTCCCTCGCCCGAGGCGGTGAAGAGGACGGCCCCCGTCGCCCCCGAGAAGGCGTGGAGGAGGCCGTTCCCGATGGAGATCGGTGGGAGGGGGACCGCCACCTGCGGAGACCCGACGAGGAGGTCGTTCGCGGAGTCCCCGTCGAGGTCTCCGGCGGTCGCAACCGCGAAGCCGAAGTCGAAAGCGGGGATCCCGCCGGGGGGGTAGGTCCGCAGCGACGAACCGTTCGCGCCCGAGATCGCGACGACGGGGCCCGCCGCCGTGAGGAAGGCCTGGCCGGGGCTCCCCGCGAAGAGGTCGCCGACCCCGTCCCCGTCGAGATCTCCGGCCGCCGCGAGGCTGCGCCCGAACTGGCCCGTCACGCCTCCCTGGACGGTCTGCACGGTGGCGCCGTCCGCGCCCGAGAGGAATCGGACCAGGCTGACCCCTCCGGTCGCCACGTCCGGGACGCCGTCTCCGTTCAGGTCGCCGGGGCCCGCAACGGATTGGCCGAGGTTCTCGAAGTTCGCGCCGAAGACGGTCCAGAGGGGAAGCCCGGTGGCGCCGGAATGGACGGAGACGGCGCCGGTGAACGGAAAGGGCGAGCCGACGCCCACGGCGACCTCGGACCGCCCGTCGCCGTCGATGTCCCCGACGGCGGCGATCGAAGAGACGGGAGACCCGGCGACGAGAGGGAGCGGGCCGAGCACGACGAGGAGCGACCCGTCGACTCCCGAGAGGACGCGGACCGACCCGCTCGCCGCCGCGGCGAGGTCGTCGGTCCCGTCGGCGTCGAGATCGCCCACCTTCGCCAGGTTCACGCCCAGCTGGCCCGACGGGATGGCGCCGGGCGCGCTCCAGATCGGGTAGTCCTGCGCGCGGATCTCCGTCACGAGCAATGCGAACCCGCCGAACCCGAGCGGGACCGAGAGGATTCGACGCGCGTGCTTCATGGCGTCTCCTGCGGCGGTCGGACGCGTCCGCCTCGCGAAGGGGGGGGCGACCCTGGACTCACAGGATTCCGAGGCCGAGCCCCGCCGTCGTGACCCCGGGGAAGACCGCGGGACCCGGGTCGACGACGAACCACTGGTTGAACAGGACCAGGCCCGACAGGGCCGGGTCGGGAGGCGTCGGGTGGGGGAAGGAGGCGCGGCCCGCGGCGTTCGTCGACGTCGGGATCAGGACGTCTGCCGAGGCATGGAGGAAGCACCCCGGCATCGAGAGGGCCGCGAGGTCGGCAGGGAGCGGGATCCCGAGCCAGCTCGTGGAAGAGAGGCCGAGGATCCACACCGCCGGAGCCGAGGGGCGGGCGTTGGTCAGGTGAACCCGGATCTGCGGGTTCCCGCCGCTGTCGGGCGTGCCGCCGGAGATCGAGATCCGGGGGACGAGCCCTCCGGTTCCGGGGCATCCCGAGCCGAGCACCGTCCCGGTCGGGGGGATCCCGACGAAGGAGATCGCGCGGACCTCCCCGGCGTCGGGCAGGCCCGGGGGGTTCGCGGAAGGAGCGCCGACCGCGAGGTCCCGGACGCCGTCCGAGTTCCAGTCCCCCGCGATCAGGCTGGATCCGAAGCCGTCGTCGAGCGCCGCTCCGCTCGCCACGAGGATCGGCGCGCCCCCCGCCCCCGACAGCACCCGCGTGTAGCCGGGTCCGCTCGTCGCGAGGTTGAACCGCTGGGGGGCTCCGACCGCCAGGTCGGGCACCCCGTCCCCGTCGAGGTCGCCGGGCGCGACGAGGGAGAAGCCGTAGAGGTCGTCGCTCGCGCCGCCGGCGGAGGCGAAGAGCACGGCGCCGCTCGCTCCGGAGAAGACCTGGACGAGCCCGCTTCCCCCGGGGGCGGGGGGGAAGATCAGCGGCGCCTGCGGCGTCCCGACGGCGACCTCGGAGATTCCGTCGCCGTCGAGGTCGCCCGCGGACGCGACCGAGAAACCGAAGTCGAAGCCCGGCGCGCCGGCGGCGGGGAGGTAGGTCTGCAGGACGGCGCCGCTCGCGCCGGAGAGGAGGCCGACGAGGCCCGCCGGCGTGCCGAACGGCTGCTGGCCCGGGCTCCCCACGAGGAGCTCGGCGACTCCGTCCCCGTTCCGGTCGGGGGCGATGGCGAGCGAGCGGTCGAACGGGCCGACGACTCCGGGGGCCCCGGGGACCGCATAGAGGACGGCGCCATTCGTCCCCGAGAGGGCTCGGACGACGCTCGCGCCCGTCGCCGCGACGTCCGGGACGCCGTCGCCATTCAGGTCGCCGGGCCCGACGACGGCGCGCCCGAACGTCTCGAGGATTGCGCCGAACACCGTCCAGAGCGAGGCCCCGGAAGCTCCCGAGTGGAGGGCGACCGTCCCGTCGTTGAAGACCCCGGTGCCGGCGACGCCGACGGCGATGTCGGGGACCCCGTCCCCGTTGGCGTCTCCGACGCCGGCGATGTCCAGCAGGGAGGAAGGGCTCGTCGGATTGAATGTGAAGAAGCCGAAGAGAGGGGCCCCGCTCGCCCCCGAGATGATGTCGACGAAGGCGACGCGGACGTCGGCGAGGTCGTCGACTCCGTCGGCGTCGAGGTCGCCCACGTTGGTGACGTTCCCGCCGAACGCGCTTCCCTGGAATGCGCCCGGCGAGGTCCAGACCGCGTACTCCTGCGCGGCGAGGGGCGGCGCGGCGGCGACGAGAAGAGCGGGGAGGCGCAAAGCGCAGCGCCGCTTGCGGAAGGCGTCCTGGAGCATGGGGGCCTCCGGCTTCGCGAGAGGGCAGCCGGGATTGTACGGGCGGTCTTCGCACCCTGCCCCGCGGCCCCGGATCAGCAGCCGGGGACCGCGCAGAACGGGAGCGGCGGCACGATCGTCAGGCAGATGGAGTTCGTGAGATGCATCGCTCCCGCCGGACCGATGTCCATCCGCGCGCCCTGGAGCCAGACGTCCGCGCCGACCAGCGAGAGGTCGGGAGGGATCGGGATCGTGCTGTCGAAGCACCCGGTCGTCCCGAGGGCGAGGGGGATCGGGATGAACGGGGGAGAGAGGAGGACCGCCTCCGGCGTGCCGTTCAGGGGAAGGAAGACCGGGAAGAAACCGGGCGAGGTCGAGGCGAAGAGGAGCGCAAGCGCCATCCCGCCCGGGCAGACCTTGAACTTCACGGCGCAGCCGGGCGCCGGAGTCCCGCACCACTCGAGGGTCGTGTCCGCGGGGACCGCCGCGAGCACCTCGATCACGGTGCAGGTGACCCCGATGTCGACCCCCGTCAGCCGCACGTTCTGCCCGACGAGGGCGTTCAGGTCCACGATGTTGGACCGCAGGAACACCTGAGCGCACTCGAGGAGGTGGGTCTCCCCCTGCATGCAGATCGTCGGCCCGGGCACGGGCTGGACCACCCCGGTCACGTCGAGGGCGATCGTCGACTGCGCCGGACAAGGCGCCGCGATCGGGACCGCCAGGAGCGCCGCGCAGAGGAGCATCGTTCGCATCATGGAAACCTCCCGGAGGCCCGGAGCCTCCGCGATCGTGCCGGGACCGCGCTCCCCCGGAGGGGACGCGCGGTCCGGAGAAGGTTAGTCCGAGCCCGCCGCGCGGTCACATCCTACGGCCTAGCCTCGGAGGCGGAGTGGTGCTCGTGGGCGATCTTCCACCTTTCCCCCTCCCTCACGAACACGATCGTCGACCCGGAGCGCGCGGAGAACCGTCCCGCGTCCGTCACGAAGTCGTAGGGGAGAGGAAGGTCGCGAGCGCGGGGCCGGAGGGCGCCTTCATGGGGTTCTCCGCGGGGTTCTACCGCAATCCCTCGGGGGGTGAAGGGGCGGCGCTGGCGCGCGCGCGCGTGCCGCGGCAGAGTTCGGCCGTGGCCTTCACGGTGGTCGGAGCGGGGCGGATCGGCCGGGTGCTCGCCGACCGCGCGCGGCGCGCGGGGATCGAGGTCGTCCTCGTCACGAGGGAGGAGAACCGCGCGGCGATCGAGGAGCCCGGCGGCGAGGGGCCGCTCCTCCTCGCCGTCCGGGAGGAGCACCTCGCCGACCTCGTCCCGCGCATCCACCCCTCCCACGCGGATCGCCTCGTCTTCGTGCAGAACGGTTTCGTCGGGGAGTCGATGGAGCGGGCGGAGGCGTCCGGCCGCGGCCTCCTCCACTTCAACGCGGCGGCGGACGGGACCGTCCGCGTCCTCCTCCCCTCGGTCTTCGGGGGGAACGACGCGGCACGCGAGACGTGCGGCGTCCTCGATGGGGAGGGGATCCCCTCGCGCTTCGAGTCCGACCTCGATCGCCTCCGCGTCGAGGTGATCCGCAAGGCCCTCTGGTCCTGCGTCCTCTCGATCCTCGCGGCCTGGAAGAAGGTCCCCGTCGGCGCGCTCTTCGATCGATTCGGTCCGGAGGTCGAGGCCCTCACGCGCGAGTGCGTGGGAGTCGCTTCGACCGTCTTCGCCGTGGAGGTCGACGTCTCCGACCTCCTCGATTCCCTCCGGAAGATGGCGGCGGCGCTCCCCGACTACGCCGGCAGTTCGGGCGCGCGCGAGTTCCGCAACCTCTGGATCGCCCGGAACGCCCGGGAGCGGGGGATCCGCACGCCGGTGAACGACCGGATCCTCCGGGAGCTGGGGGAGAAGCCCTGATCCCCGGCCGGGGATTTCTCCGCCAC
>CBRGOK010000159.1:0-7701 GCA_967798035.1 uncultured bacterium | reverse complement strand
TCGCGCCCTCCCCGGCGGGGATCCCGCCGCGGCCGCCGCGTTTCTCGGGGCGGCGGCGGCGCAGTCGACGGACGTAGAATCCGCGCCTCCCATGCCCGCCCCCGTCACCCTCACGACCGACTTCGGCTCCCGCGACGGCTTCGTCGGCGTGATGAAGGGGGTGATCCTCGGGATCGCCCCCGACGCGCGGATCGTCGACCTCTCCCACGAGGTCGCGCCCCAGTCGGTCCGGGAGGCGGCCTTCCTCCTGCAGGCCGCGTGGCCCTACTTCCCCGAGGGGACGGTCCACGTCGTCGTCGTCGACCCCGGGGTCGGCAGCGACCGGGCGATCCTCGCCGCGCGGCGCCGGGGGCAGGTCTTCCTCGCGCCGGACAACGGCGCCCTCACCGGCGTCCTCGAGGGGGACGGGGAGGCGGTCGAGGTCCGCCGGCTCCAGGCCGCCCGCTTCGCCCTGCCGAAGGTCTGCGCGACCTTCCACGGCCGCGACGTCTTCGCCCCGGCCGCCGCGCACCTCCTGCGCGGATTCCCCTTCGAGGACGTGGGCCCGCTCCTCCCCGGATGGCGGCGCCTCCCGCTCCCGAGGTCGGAGCCGACCTCCGACGGGGCGATCCGCGGGGAGGTCGTCCTCGTCGACCGGTTCGGGAACCTCGTGACGAACGTCGGGTCGGCCGCCCTGGCCGGGCTCGGCCCCGCCTCCTCGCTCCTCGTCGAGGTCGGCGGGGAGCACATCCGGGGCCTCGTCCCCTCCTACCGCTACGGGGAGCTCGGCCGCGCGGCGGCCCTCGTCTCCTCCTTCGACACCCTCGAGATCGCCGTCCCGATGGGGTCGGCCGCGGCCTCCCTGGGAGTGGGCGTCGGGGCCGCCGTCGTCGTGCGGCGGTCGTGAAGCCGGCCGCGAGACGGCGAGGGGTCGCCCTCCCCCCCGAGCGCGCGATCGCGCCGCGGGAGATCCGCCTGATCGGCGTGCCGATGGACCTCGGCGCCGGTCGGCGGGGCGTCGACATGGGCCCGAGCGCGATGCGGCTCGCCGGGCTCGAGGCGAACCTCGAGGCGCTCGGCCACCGGGTCACGGACCTGGGAGACGTCCCGGTCCCGATCCCGGAGGTGCGCAAGCCCGGGCCTGGGCCGAAGTACCTGAAGGAGATCCTCGGGGCGTGCGACAAGCTCGCCCGGAAGGTCGAGAAGATCCTCGACGAGAGGGCGGTCCCGATCGTGCTCGGCGGCGACCACTCGATCGCGCTCGGGACGGTGACCGGACTGGCGCGCCACTTCCGCCGCAAGGGGAGGGACTTCGGCCTCCTCTACATCGACGCCCACGGGGACATGAACACGCCCGAGTCCTCGCCGAGCGGGAACGTCCACGGGATGCCGCTCGCGGCGGTGCTCGGGCTCGGCTCGCGCGACCTGGTCGAGTTCGGCGGGTTTTCCCCGAAGGTCAAGCGGGAGCGCACGGCGCTCCTCGGGATCCGCAACGTCGACGATGCCGAGCGCGGCCTGATCCTCAAGGCGGGCATCGCCGCCTACACGATGCGCGACCTCGACGAGCGGGGGATGCCGGCCGTCGTCCGCGAGGCGCTCGCGGTGGTCACGTCGGGGACGGAGGGCTTCCACCTCTCCTTCGACCTCGACTCCCTCGACCCGACGATCGCGCCCGGAACCGGCACTCCGGTGCGCGGGGGGATCGGGTACCGGGAGGCGCACCTCCTGATGGAGCTGGTCGCCGACACGGGCCACCTCGTCTCGATGGAGGTCGCCGAGCTGAACCCCGTCCTCGACGACCGCAACGTGACGGGGCAGCTCGCCGTCGACCTCATCCTGTCGGCGTTCGGGAAGCGGATCCTCTAGAGGGGCGACCTGAAGGCGCTGCGTCGGCTGGGGTGGATCCTCGGGGGGCTCCTCCTCCTCGCCTGGGTCGCCTGGACGGCCGCGACCCTGTACTACGCGAACCTGCGCCAGGCCGGTCTCCGGACGGCGCTCGCGCTCGGCTACCTCATCCTCCTCGGGGGGATCGCGTGGCGCGTCCGACCGCGCGCTCGCGCGCTTCGCTTCGTCGGGGTCGCGAGCGGCCTCGTTGCGCTCGCCTACGTCGTCCAGCGCCCCTCGAACGACCGCGACTGGCTGCCCGACGTCGCCGTGGCGGCGACGGCGCTGATCGAGGGGGACCGGGTGACCATCCGCGGCGTGCGCAACTTCCGCTATCGCAGCGAGATCGACTTCGACGCGCGCTGGGAGGACCGGACCTACGACCTCTCCAAGTTGCGCTCGCTCGACCTCTTCATGAGCTACTGGGGCCCGGTCGAGTACTGCCACACGATCCTCTCCTTCGACTTCGAGGGGGGAGAGCCGATCGCGGTCTCCGTCGAGACCCGCAAGGAGAAGGGGGAGGGTTTCTCGACCCTCGGCGGGTTCTTCAAGCAGTTCGAGCTCGTCTACGTCTTCGGCGACGAGCGCGACCTGGTCGGCCTGCGCACGAACCACCGCCGGGAGCAGGTCTACCTCTACCACCTCCGCACGAAGCCCGGTGGTCCGCGCGAGATCTTCCTCGCCTACGCCCGATTCGCCGACGACCTCGCGCGCCGGCCGCAGTTCTACGACACGATCGAGAACAGTTGCGGGGTGAACATCGTCGACCGCGTCGCCGAGACGGGACGGAGGGTGTTCTCGGGGCGAGACGCGCTCTTCAACGGCTACTGGGACCGCCTCCTCTACGGACTCGGGGGGCTCGACCGAAGCCTCCCCTTCGAGGAGCTGCGGGCGAAGAGCCTGATCAACGAGCGGGCCCAGGCGGCGGGGGACTCTCCCGACTTCACCAGGAGGATCCGCGAGGGGCTGCCCCTTCCCCCGCCGGTCGAGGCACGCTGAGGTCGCCCGGTCAGCGCGGCCGGGCGATCCTCGAGGAGACGAGCCGGTAGAGGAGCGCGGCGAGGAGGACGGCCCCGATCAGCTGGAGGCCCCTCCAGGCGAGATGGTCGACCGTCGAGCGGGAGATCGCGTTCACCCCCGAGACGGTCGCCTCCATCTCCTTCGAGCCGGCGAGGGCCTTCACCTCGCGGACGATGTTCTGGACCTCGACGGCCGCGCGGGTCAGGCGGTCGGCCGCGTCGCCGAACTCCTTGGGGTCGAAGCCCCCGTCCTCCCCCTTCTCCCCGGAGGGAGCGCTCTCGGGTGGGGCGGGAGTTCCGGCCGCCGGGGGCCCGAGGCCCAGGGCGATCGCCATCCTCTCGCCGGCGATCCCGGTGCGCTCGAGGGCGCGCCCCGCCTCCTCGACCGCGACGGCCAGCTCCTTCGCCCCGGCGATCGCCGCGTTCGCGGAGTCGACGGTCCCGCGAGCCTCCCGGATCGTCTCCCGGAGCGAGGTCGAGCGGGCCTCGACGTCCTCGAGCGTCTTCGAGAGGACGCGCTGGACGTCCTCGGGAAGGCGCCGCGCCGACTCGGCGACGCCCGCCGCGCTCGCCGCGATGGTGGAGGCGCTCCGATCGAGGGACCGGACCGCCTCCCCTTCCTCGAGGTCGAGGAGGATGAGCTCCATCCTCCAGGAAACGGTCTCGGGGAGGTTCTTGATCACTTCCGTGAAGCGGAAGGCGACCTTCGTGAACTCCCGGATCGCCTGCGCCCCCTCGTCGATCCCCCCGAACGGGTTGATCGCCGAGAGGGGACTGCGGAGGAGCCAGGCGAGCCTCCCCTCCTTCGAGTCCTCCGAGGGGAGCGCGACCTGTCCGGCGAGCCCGGCCCGCACCGGATTCTCGACGACGAACTGGCGGATCTCTTCCCGCGCGCGGGCGAGGTTCTCCGGCGCGAGGAGGGAGGCGGCCACCCGTTCGACGTCGGCCACCAGAGCTTCCGTGGCGGCGACGACGAGGGGCTGATGCTCGCCGAAGTGGGCGGCTCCCTCCCCTTGGAAGTAGTGGTGCATCTGGAGGGTGTAGGTCCAGGCATCGGCGAGGGCGCTCCGCGGGTCGGAACGAGCGACGATCGACCGGATGGACGTGATCGACTGGAGCTTCCACTCGACGGTCCGGCGCCGGACGGCGGGGTCCTTCGCCGCGTCGGCGATGGCGAAGGCGGTGTTCTGCACGGTCGCGGAGAAGCCGTCCGCGTACTCGTAGAGGGCGAGGCGCACCTTCGGCTCGTCCTCCACGGCGAAGACGTCGGCGGTGGGGGCTCCGGACTTGGAATCGCCGGCCGTCCTGCAGGCCGGCAGGAGGGCGGCGGTCCCGAGGACCGCGAGGGGGAGGAGGAACAGACGCATGCGGGCGGGTTCCAGGCTGGGAGGGACGTCCGCCGCGCGATCCACCGCTCCGCCGGCAGCCGGCCCCGCGACGAGACAGCGCGCATCCATACCACCCTCTCGAACCGCCATCAACGGCGCGAGAGTCTCGCCGCCGGCTCCCGCTACCATCCTCCCCGCCCCTGGTCGACTCCATGCTCGCACCCCTCCTCTTCCTCCTCCTCCTCCAGGGAGCCGACCCCATTCATGCCCGCACGCTGGCGCTCCATCGCGCCGCGATCGTCCTCGACACCCACTCCGACGTGACCCCGAAGTTCGAGGAGGAGGGCTACGACTTCTCCGAGCGCCACGCCGACGGCCACATGGACCTCCCTCGGATGGCCGAGGGGGGGCTCGACGTCGAGTTCCTCTCGATCTACATGGGGAAGGTCGAGGGTCCGGGGACCGGGCCCGGCACCGCCGTCCACCGCGCGATCCGGCGGATCGACGCCGCGTGGGAGATGACGCGACGCTACCCCGACCGAGCGGAGATGGCGCTCACGGCGGCCGACGCCCGGCGGATCGTGGGGGCGGGGAAGATCGCCTTCTTCATGGGGATGGAGGGGGGGCACATGATCGAGGACGACCTCGCGGCGCTGCGGACCTTCCACCGGCTCGGGGTGCGCTACCTCACCCTCACGCACTCGTTCCACACGAACTGGGCCGACTCGGCCGGGATCGGCAGCCCCCTCGAGCCCCTCCACCGCGGGCTCACCGACTTCGGACGGGAGGTCGTCCGCGAGATGAACCGGCTCGGGATGGTGGTCGACCTCTCCCACGTCTCGGAGGAGACGTTCCGCGACGCGATGGAGACGACGAAGGCGCCGCCGATGGCGTCGCACTCCGCCTGCCGGGCGCTCCACGACCACCCCCGCAACCTGACGGACGAGCAGATCCGCGCGATCGCGAAGAAGGGGGGGACCGTCCAGATCAACTTCTACTCGGGGTTCATCGACCCGGAGTTCCGCAAGGCCTCGGAGAAGCGCCGGACGACCCTCGAGCCGGAGGTCGCGAAGCTGCGGGAGAAGCACGGGGCGGACACGCCGGAGTTCCGGGCGGCGCGCCGCGAGCTGATGGCCCGCTACCCCCTTCCGAAGACGCCGCTCAAGGTCCTCGTCGACCACGTCGACCACGCGATCCGCGTGGCGGGGGCCGACCACGTGGGGCTCGGGGCCGACTGGGACGGGATCGAGGCGCTCCCCGAGGGGATGGAGGACTGCAGCAAGCTCCCCGCCCTCACGGAGGCGCTCCTGCGCCGCGGGCACGGCGAGGATGCGGTCCGGAAGGTCCTCGGGGAGAACACGCTGCGCGTCCTCGAGGAGTGCGAGAAGGTCGCCCGGGAGCTCCAGCGAAACGGCGGGGCGAAATAGGGCGGACGACCGGAGGGAGTTCCGGGAGGAGTAGACTCCCCCCCGACATGAGAATGACGAACCCCTGGACAGTCCGGACCGCCTTCCTCCTGGCCCTGCTCGCGGGAGGGTGCGCCGCCCGCCCGAAGCTCAAGACATCGAGCGACAACGAGTGGTTCCGGCGGGAGGAGCGGAGCGCCCTCGACTCGGGCCACACGGGCGAGCGGCTGGAGCGGTTCCTCCGGCGCGAGGGGTTGAGCGAGAAGGCCGAGGCGGAGCCCGATCGTCTCCTGGAGGTCCTCGACCGCCGCCTCATCGAGCTGGGGGAACGCGACGTCGCCCTGCACCTCGCGGAGCTCGCCTTCTGGAGGGCGGAGGGCATCCCCTACGGGCGCGGGCGGGCGGGGGCGCTCTACTTCGCGAGCGCGGAGTACGCCTTCGCCTACCTCTTCGACGAGTCCCTGGGCCCGAAGGCGAGTCCCTTCGACGCCTCCTTCCGGCAGGCCTGCGAGTACTACAACCGCTCGGTCGCGAAGGTCGCGACGATGGTGCGCGAGTCCGGGAAGCGGGGCGGGACGGGGCTCCGGCTCCCCTCGCTCCGCCGGGACGTCCAGGTCGAGCGCGGGAGGATCGACTTCGACATCGGGCTGCAGGGGTTCGAGGACTTCCAGTCCTGCTACCGCTACGAGGTCGCGAACTTCGAGGGGGCGGTGCGGGTCCTCGGCCTGGGGGCCCCCTTCTTCGCGACGGTGGCCCTCCCGAAGCCGGGCCGGCCGGAGGGCTCGCTCATCCTCGACAACTTCGCGCGCCCCCTGCCGGCCACGGCCCTGGTCCGCTTCGAGGGGTCGATCCGCGATCCGGGCCAGGAGCCGCGGAAGGCGACTCTCGACGTCTTCGACACGCTGAAGACGACGACCACCCGGATCGGAGCCACCGAGGTCGCCCTCGAGACCGACCTCACCACCCCGCTCGTCCGGACGCTCGCGGTCAATCCCGGCTACTCGGGGATCAAGGCGATGCTCGACCCCGAGTCGTTCCGGCGGTTCTCGGGGCTGATCCCCGTCCAGCCCTTCGATCCCGAGCGGATCCCCCTCGTCTTCGTCCACGGGCTCACCTCCTCCCCGATGACCTGGCTCCGGCTCTACCAGGACCTCCTCGCCGACCCGCTCATCCGGACGAGGTTCCAGATCTGGGCCTTCCGCTACCCGACCGGCGACCCGATCCTCATCTCGGCGAGCCGGTTCCGCGCCGCCCTCGAGGAGGCGCGGAAGACCCTGGATCCGGAGGGGAAGCGCCGGGCCCTCCACGACATCGTGATCGTCGGCCACAGCATGGGGGGGCTCCTCACCTCCTGCCAGATCCGCACGACCGGGGATCGCCTCTGGGAGACGGTCACCTCCACCCCCTTCGAGGACTTCAAGATCCCCGAGGAGGGCCGCGCCCTCCTGCGCCCGGTCTTCTTCTTCGAGAGGAATCCCGACATCCGCCGCGTCGTCTTCATGGCGGCGCCCCACCGGGGCGCCGAGATGGCCCAGAGCTTCTTCGGCCGGCTCGGCGCCTCCCTCGTGCGCGTCGCCGGAAAGATCGGGACCACGGCGACGGAATTCCAGAAGGCCCTGGCCGAGGATCCCGGCGCGCACGTGCCGCCGCGGTTCCTCGAATCGATGACCGGCATCGACGGCTTGAGGCCCGACAACATCATCCTCGGCGAGATCGCGGGATGGCCCCTGCCGCCGGAGGTCGTCGCCCACTCGATCGTCGGCAACCACGAGATGGCCGACACGCCCGGAGGAACCGACACGATCGTCCCCTACTGGTCCTCCCACCTCGAGGGGGTGAAGACGGAGAAGATCGTGAAGTCGGAGCACAACGTCCAGGAGCGCCCGGAGACGATCTGCGAGCTGCGGCGCATCCTCCACGAGCACCTCGCCGAGTTCGACGCCCGGGTCGGGAAGCAGGCTCCCTGACGCCGGGGGAGGGTGGGAGAGACGATCCCTCCGCGCCGGAGGAGCATCCCCCTCGTCGCGGGAGCGGCGCTCCTCCTCGCCGCCGGTTCGGCCTGGCTCCTGCTGCGGGAGACGCCGC
>CBRGOK010000158.1:0-7705 GCA_967798035.1 uncultured bacterium | reverse complement strand
ATGGCGAGAGAGGTGGCCGAGGACGCGCGGCGCCGCCTCCAGGACTGATTCCCGGAGGGCCCCGACGCGAGCCCGCCCGGGCCGCTACCGGGCGATCCCCTCCTCGAGGAACATCCGGTGGAGGGCCTCCGCCGTCCGTTGGTGCCCCGCGGGATTCATGTGCCCGTACCGGGCCGGACGGACCTCCGCCTCGTGTTGGTCGAAAACGGGCTTCATCCGGACATGCGCGATCCCGGCCTTCCGGAAGAAGCCCTCCAGCCGGCGCTCCGCGTTCTCCACGTCCGGAGGCCCGACCTCTCCTCCGTCGAGCCACCGGGGCGACCCGCGGAGCCACTTCGCCGCCTCCTGACCCGCCTTCCCGACATGCTGGTCCCAGGGAAGCACGAACGCGCAGAAGGCCACGCCCCGTCCCCGGCAGGACCGGGCCATCTCCTCCAGGATCCGCTCGGTGATCCTCCATCCCTCCGCGACCGGCGGGATCTGGTCCTCCTCCCTGGAGAAGGCGTTGATCAGGGGATCGAGCCGGCGGTGGCCGAGCTCCCGGAGGCGCGCCATCCGCCACCCGTGGTCGGTCACGGGAGGCTTCGCGAGCTTCCAGACGGCCCACTCGAGGAGGCCGTAGCTAATCTGGTGGCGGCGGTGGAGGGTCCTCCTGGGCTGCGCGCTCGTCCGGACGCGCGTCCCCTCCCTCTCGACGAAGTAGGGCCGGAACCGGTCGTTCTCGCTCTCGCAGAGATCGCAGAGGCCGACGCTGTTGTTGCACACGTCGTTCATCGGGAAGACCTGGCAGAGGACGACGTCGGGCGCGTAGGAGAAGCCGATCTCCTCGAGCGCGATCCACTCCTGCGCGGTCCCCCAGTCGCCGACGGCGAGGACGATCGTCTCCCACCGGTCTCCGCCGGCCTCGCTCAGCCTCCTCTCGAGGAGCTTCGCGTAGGTCTCCTCGAGGTTCACCTGGAGCGCCTCCGTGAAGGAGTCGCCGAGCACGACGAGACGGCGGACTCCCGCCGGCTTCGCGACCTCGTGCTCCACGTCCCGGAAGCCGAGCCGATTGAAGTCGTTCCGGACGAGCTCCCCCTCGATCTCCATGCTCCAGCTGTTGCCCGGGATCTGGGTCCATCCCAGGCTCCGGTGGAAGGTCCAGCCGATGTTCAGCCGCAGGCCGGGGAAGAGGATGCGGCCGACGACCTCGACGACGAGGAGGGCGAGGAGCGTCGCTCCGACGCAGAGTAGGACTCGGCCCCGGCGCCCCGACCTCGTGCGGGCGCGGGCCGGATCGACCCCCCCTCGCCCGCCGGCGCCCCCCCTCGCGCCCCGGGCGACGAACCGGCCGACTGTCCAGGCGATCCCCAGGGGCTTCCCGAGGATCCTCCGAGCGATCCTCCAGAACCCCTCGAACGGCAGAGGGGTCATCCGCGGGCGACCTCCGCGAGGACCTCGCGGTAGTGCGAGGGCCAGGGGAGGCTCCCCTCCCCGTCCTCGCACCAGACGAGGAGCCTCCGGGAGAGCCGTCGCAGGGCCTCGGCCCCCTCGCGAGTCGGGCAGACGATCCGCCGGAAAGGACGGACCTGGTCGAGGAGGAAGTTCTCCTCCCGCGCTCGCTCGAGGAACGTCGCCGAACCGGGGAGGGATCGGATCTCGAGGAGCGCGGGGAGGTCGTCCTCCTCGAGGAAAGGCCGCGCGAGCGCGGCGGCCTCGATCCCCCGGACGTGGAGGAGGTCGAAGTCCCGGTCGGCCAGCGCGTCCCTCACGCAGTCGCGCGCGGCGGGATTCGCCAGGTGGGCGCGGTAGGCCCGCGGGACGAGGCCGAGGAAGTCGGAGACGGGATCGGCATCGGGACCCGCGCCTCCGGGAATCGGGACGACCTCCATCCGGACGCCCGGCGGCCCGGCCGCTTGGGTCTCCCCCTCCGTCGTCAGGAGCAGGACGCGGAGGTCCCCCCCTCCTCGCCCGCCGAGTCGGACCCGGTGCCGGTGGACGCTGTTCGCGAGAGCGAGGACCTCCCGGTCGTCGCGGCGGGCCTGGGCTCGGAGGCGAACCCTCCTCCCCCACGCCCGGGGGAGGCGCGCGAGGGCCGCGAGGAGAGCCGAAAGCTCGAGACCGACCCCGGTCCTCCGGGCGCGCTTGAGGGAGTTCCACGGGAGGAAGAGGGCGTGCGCGAGGACCCATCGGGCGTCGGTCACGTGCATCCAGAAGAAGAGGTGGCGGTTGCGGCGGTCGATCCGGTCGACCGTGGTCCGACCGAAGACCGCCGCAGACGTTCCCCGGTGGACGTGGCGGACGACGCTCCCCGGCTCGAAGAGGATCCTCCACCCGCGCTTCCACGCGGCGTACGAGAGGCTCACGTCCTCGACGTAGAAGGGGTCGAAGAGCGGGTCGAAGCCTCCCAGCGCGAGGAACTTCTCCCGGTCGAACGCGCTCGAGCCCCCGCCCGCCCAGAAGGCGGGGACGAGCGGCGGTTCCTTGGCGAGCAGCGGGGATTGGATCCACTCCAGATCTCCCCGGCGGCGGAACGCCCGGGTCTTCCCGGTCTCCACCCGGGGTGCCCGCGGGTCCTCGAGCCGGATCTGCGCCGTCACGGCGAAGAGGTCCGGCGCGTCGAACCGGGCGAGGAGCGCCCGGAGGAAGTCCCGCTCCAGCACCATGTCGTTGTTGAGGAGGACGAGGATGTCCCGGCTCGCCACCTCGATCCCGGCCGAGATGCCCCTCCCGAAGAAGCGGTTCTCGGGGAGGAGGACGAGGCGCGCCCAGGGGAAGCGCTCCCGCACGAGGTCCGCGGACCCGTCGGTGCTCCCGTTGTCGACGACGATCGCCTCGTGGTTCCCGGGCGCGGCGCGGAGGGCCTCCTCGAGCGAGGGGAGGAGCCGCTCGAGAAAGGCCCGGCCGTTCCAGTTGAGGACGACGAGGGAGGCGTCGCGCGTCCGGGGCGGCCGGTCGGGAGGGCGCGGGCGGCTTCGCCTCCAGAGGACCCAGGGGGTCGCGAGGAGATCGACGAGGAGGGTGGCGGCGGCCGCGAGCCAGGCCGCGACCGAGAAGGGGAGGACGGCGAGGAGCGCGGCCGCGGTCGGGACCCGACGCGTCCCCACGGTCTCCCCGGCCGGGTCGGCGCCGCGGATCCCGCTCACCCCCCCGCCCGCAGCCGATCGAGGACCCTCGCCGCGTAGCGCAGGCCCTCCGGCGTGCGGGGTCCGTACCAGGTGAGGAGCTCCCCGTCGACGAGGACCGCGCGCCCGCTCGGGAGGTTGCAGAGCGCCCTGACCTCGGCCGCGTGGAGGGCCGTGAAGGGGTACGGCTCCGAGGTGAGGAGGACCGCCTCCGGCGCGACCTCGCGCAGCCGCTCCGGAGAGATCCGGGCGTAGCGCTCCGCCTCCGCCGCGAAGAGGTTCTCCGCGCCGGCCGTCGCCAGGAGGTCGTGGACGTACGTGTCGCGGTTGACCGCCATGTAGGGGGCGCGCCAGACGAGGCAGGCGAGGCGAACCCGGGGTCTTCCCGCGCAAGCGCGGGCGACCTCCTCGCGCGCGCCCTCGATCTCGCGCGCGAGCTCCTCCCCCCGCGTCTCGCCGCCGACCCGGCGGCCCATCGCGCGCACGGTCGCCGCCGCGCCGAGGGCGTCCTTCGGGAAGGTCTCGAGGAGCGGGATGCCCCGCGCGCGCAGGACCTCGACGTCCGGGAGCCGGTTCTCCTCCTCGTTCACGACGACGAGGTCGGGCTCGAGGCGGAAGATCCGCTCGAGGTCGGGCGTCTTCGTCCCTCCCACCTTGGGGATGGGCTCGACCCCGTCGGCGGGCCGCGTGCAGAACTCGGTCACCCCGACCACCCGCTCGCCGGCCCCCAGCGCGAAGAGGGTCTCGGTGAGCGAGGGGCAGAGGGAGACGATCCGCTTCGGCAGGGTCACGCGCGCAGCGCTTCCGCCTCGAGGGGCCGCCAGGCGAAGCCCGACCCCTCGCGCGCGATGCGGCCCCAGGCGTCCCGGGTGTCGTGGTAGAGGAGGGAGATCCAGTCCTCGTCGGCCGCGCGGGAGATCCACTCCTCCCGGACCCGGTACGAGTCGGCCGGATAGAGGTCGAGGGCCATGACCCACGAGGGGCGGACGTGCCCGCTCGTCGGGAGGAGGTCGTCCCAGAAGACGGCCGTCCGGTCGTCCCCCTCGATCGTCACGAGGGAGGCGCCGTCGGAGTGCCCTCCGAGGACGTGCATCGTGATCCCGGCCGCAACCTCGAAGCGGCCCTCGACCGTGCGGAGCAGCCCCGCCTTCTCGAGGGGATCGACCAGGTCGGCCCGGTAGGAGGCGGCGCGCGCGTGCCGTCCCCGGGAGGCCGGGACCTCGCGGGTCGCGCAGTAGTGGGCGGCGTTCGGGAAGAGCGGGACGGGCGCCCCGTCCGCGCCCCGGGCGAGGGCCCCCCCCATGTGGTCCCAGTGGAGGTGCGTGAGGACGACGGCGTCGACCGCCTCGGGCCGGACGCCACAGGCCGAGAGGGAGTCGAGGATCGTGCGCGGCCTCTCGATCCCCCAGATCCGGGCGCGCTTCTCGTCCCAGCACGGGCCGAGGCCGGGGTCGATCAGGACGGTCCGCCCTCCTCCCGTCACGAGGAAGGGACGCACGGCGACCGCCAGGCGGTTCTCCCCGTCGGCCGTCGCGACCCTCGACCAGAGCGCCTTCGGCACGACCCCGAAGATCGCGCCCGCGTCGAGCCGGAACTGGCCGTCCTCGAGGGGCCGGATCCGGTACCGTCCGACCGCGAGGGACGGAGGGGCGCTCACGCCCCTCCCTTGAGGAAGCTCCGCGCGAGGATGATCCGCTGGATCTCGCTCGTCCCCTCCCCGATCGTGCACAGCTTCGCGTCGCGCCACATCCGCTCGACGGGGTACTCCCGCGAGTAGCCGTAGCCGCCGAAGATCTGGACCGCCTCGTAGGTGACGCGCATGGCGACCTCCGAGGAGAAGAGCTTCGCCATCGAGGCCTCCCGCGCGAAGGGGAGCCCGCGGTCCTTCCTCCGCGCCGCGTCGTAGCACAGCAGCCGCGCCGCGCGGATCTCCGTCCCCATGTTCGCGAGCTTGAACTGCACCGCCTGGAGCTCGGCGAGGGGGCGGTCGAAGGCCTGGCGAGTCTTGCTGTGCTCGAGGGCCTTCTCGAACGCCCCCTGCGCGATCCCGACGCCGAGCGCCCCGATCGAGATCCTCCCCCCCTCGAGCGTCTTCATGAAGGCGGAGAAGCCCGCCCCCTCCTCCGAGAGGCGGTTCTCGGCCGGGACCCGGCAGCTGTCGAAGACGAGGGAGCCCCAGTCCGAGCCGCGCATCCCGAGCTTCTCCTCCCCCTTCTCGACGTGGAAGCCCGGGAAGGTCCGCTCGAGGACGAACGCGGAGATCCCCTTCTGCCCCTTCGTCCGGTCGGTGACGGCCGTGCAGACGAAGGTCCCGGCGAAGTTCGCGTTCGTGATGAAGCACTTGCGGCCGTTCAAGAGGTAGTGGTCCCCGTTCCGGATGGCGGTCGTCTTCGTCCCCCCGGCGTCCGACCCTGCCCCCGGCTCCGTCAGCCCGTAGGCCCCGAGGACCCGGCCGCTCGCGAGGTCGGGGACGTAGCGGCGCTTCAGGTCCTCGCTCCCGAACGCCCAGATCGGGTAGGTCCCGAGCGAGGTGTGCGCGGCGAGGGTGAGGGCGGTCGAGGCGCAGACCCGGGCGAGCTCCTCGACGGCGATGCAGTAGGAGAGGGTGTCGAGCCCGGCCCCCTCGAGCTCCGCCGGGATCGGGATCCCCGTCAGCCCGAGGCCGGCCATCTTCGGCCAGTTCTCGATCGGGAACCGGCAGGTGCGGTCGATCTCGGCCGCGATCGGGGCGCACTCCTTCTCCGCGAAGGAACGGACCGTCCCGCGGATCATCCGCTGCTCCTCGTTCAGGTCGGAGTCGAGCGCGGAGACGAGGCCGGTCGGGTCGTTCATGGTGGGATCTCGGGCGCTGGAGGCGGCGGCCCCCGGACGTCGCTAGTCCTCCTCGGCGGCGAAATCGTCGCGGCGGCGGCGGGGGGGCCTCGCCCCCTTCGCGGGGAGCGGCCGCCCCTCCTCCCCCGCGTCGCGGAGGAACTCGCGGGTCCGGCCCGCCGCGACCCAGGCGACGAGGGCCGACCGTGAGAATTTCCACTCCCTCCCGACCTTCCGACCCGGGAGGTTCTCCGTCCGCAGGGTCTTCAGGAAGGTCCGCAGGCTCACCCCGAGGAAGGCCGCCGCCTCGTCGAGGTTCAGGATCTCCTTCTCGTTCGGGGCGAGGCCCGTGCGGATGTCGACGGCGAAGGAGCGGGGGCCGCGGGAGCGAGGCCCGCGCGGGGCCCCCTCCCTCGGAGGGGGGGGGGGGAGGGTCTTCGAGAAGGTCTCGGTCAAGGGAGGCTCGCCGGGCGCGCCGGCAGGATCCCAAAGATAAGGCACTTCCCTCCCGGGGTCTCGCCCGGGACCCCCCCGCCTACCGCCCCCTCGGCTTGCTTCCCCGGCCCCTCGGCTCGGCGGCGGGCCTGCCCCTCCTTCCCGGCCGGGCGGTCGACTTCCCGCCCCTCCGGCTCGCCCCGGCTTTCTCCGCCACCTTCTCCCGGACCGCCGGACCCCGTCCCGCCTCCCGGCGACGCTTCACCTCGGCCCGGATGAACTCCACGATCTCCTTGGTCGGGGTCCCGGGACCGAAGAGCTTCGCGAATCCGTGCTTCTCGAGCCCCTCGACGTCCTCCTTCGGGATGATCCCCCCGCCCGTCAGGAGCACGTGGCCCATCCCCCGCTCCTCGAGGAGCTCCCGGATCCGCGGGAAGTGGGTCATGTGGGCCCCCGAAAGGATCGAGAGGCCGACGACCTCGACGTCCTCCTGCGTCGCGGCCTCGACGATCATCTCGGGCGTCTGGTGGAGGCCCGTGTAGATCACCTCCATCCCGGCGTCCCGCAGCGTCGCGGCGACGACCTTCGCGCCCCGGTCGTGGCCGTCGAGGCCGGGCTTCGCGACGAGGACGCGGATCGGGCGGTCGGGGGGGGAATCCACCGTCGGCTCTCGGCGGCCACACCGTACCGCAAGGGGCGGCCGGTTCAACGGGGGGACGCCCCGGGCGCCGAGGCCGCCGCCCGGAGGCCGCCGGGCGGCCGGGTGGGCCCGGGCGGTCACCCCCCCGGGCCTCCCACGGATCCGGCCGTGCCCGATTGACGCATCCGGCTCGTCAGGTCACGGACTCGCTGCGGGACGGTAGACCGAGTGCACCACGACGAGCGAGGGGAGGGGGTAGGCCGCTTCGATCCGCGCGAAGCGCTCCCAGTTCATGCGCCCGTGGGAGGAGCGGCGATCGAGCCACTTCCTCCACAGCCGGCGCATGCTGAAGCGAAAGCCCTGCAGCCGGTCCAGGTTCCCGGTGATCCCCAAGAATCCGTAGTGGCCGCGCGGCCTCGCCGCCAGCCCCTGCTGCTGCTCGCGCAGCGAACGATGCCGATAGTCTCGGCACCTCTCGGCTGCCCGACGCAGCGCCCGGGTGCATCCGTCGTGACCGTTCAGGGGGTGGAGGCGTGATCGGCGGGGCCTCGAGCGGATTCGCAAGGCGAGGCGAGGCGCGAAGATCCCACCTGGCGTCGGGTACCCCTGGCGCCTGTGATTGCTCGCTGGACGGCCCCTGGCGATGAGTCTGATCGGTCCTCAGGTTGGTACCTCACGTGCACGCAGATCACGCGCCTAACGCTCAGCATCAGCG
>CBRGOK010000157.1:0-7713 GCA_967798035.1 uncultured bacterium | reverse complement strand
CAGGCGCTCCTCGCCGGCGGCGCTCCTCCCCCGACGCTCACGAACGCGGTCTCCGTGACGATCGGGTGAGTCGGGCGCGCCCCGTGGAGGGGGAGTCCACCCGAGGGCCCGTCGCGCTCGGATTCCGCGTCCGGACCGGGCGGGCCACGGCGGTCGTCCTCGGCGGCGAGGCCTCGTCCCCCCATCTCCTCGCGCGCCGCGAGCTGACCCTCCACGACCCGCAGGTTCCGGGATCCGGCCAACCCTTCCACGCGGGGCTCGAGGCGCCGCCGGGAGAGGCGGAGGCGATCATCCGGCGCGCGAAGGACGCGGCCCGCAAGGTCGCCCTCCCGGCGGTCCGCGAGTTCGTCGAGTCGGCCCGCGCGCGCTCGAGCCGGCTCCGCGGCGCGGGGATCGTCGGCGGGAGCGCAACGGATCCGGCGAAGATTGCCAACGCGCACATGCGCGCCCACGCCTCGGAGGGGCGTCTCTTCCCCGATCTCGTCGCGGAGGGGGTGCGGGCCTGCGGGCTCGACCCTCGGACGTTCTTCGAGGCGGAGATCGAACGGGCCGCGGCGAAGGCGCTCCGGCTCCCGGCGGCCCGGCTGAAGCGGATCCTCGCGGAGATGGGCCGGGAGGCGGGGCCTCCGTGGAGGGCGCTCGAGAAGGCCGCCGCGCTCGCCGCCTGGATCCTCCTCGCGCGATCCTCCGGGAACGGCTGAGGCGCGGAGTGTCCTAGTCCTGCTTCTCGGGACGGGCGGCGGCAGGCTCCGCCGGGAGGGCCGTCCGCTCCATCCCCAGCTTCGTCGTCGTGACCGTCTTGAGCCTCGCCCCCTCCCCTCCCATCGGGTTCGGCATCGTCATCTCGACGAGCGACTGGGTCGAAGAGGAGAGAGGAAGGCCGTCCTTCCTCGACACGCGCATGGTCGACCGGAACTCCCCCTTCTCGACCTTCATGTCGCGCATGACCGCCGCCGCCTGCGCCTCCATCGGATCCGTGGACTCCGCCTTGGCGGGAGCCGGGCTCTCCCGGGTCGAGAGGGTCCCCTCCGTCGCGATGGAGGCCTCCGTCCCGTCGACCTTCTCGAGCGTCGACTTCCCCCGGAACACGACGTCGAGGCCGGGGCCGCTGCGCGGCATGTCGAACTCGGTGTCCCAGGCGGAGCCGGCGGCGACCGGGGCCTCGGGGACCCTCGCGAAGTACCCCTCGGAGGCCTTCTTCACCCCCTCGTCGGAGTACATGTCCTTCATCATCTTCCCGAGCATCCCGCCGCCCCCTCCCTCCTCGTCGAAGACGCCCTTCATCGCCTCGGCCACGCCGCGGACCTCGACGAGCCGGCCGTTCGGACTGACCTTCATCCGGAAGGACTTCCCGGCGAGCGCCGTGAGCGGCTTCGTCGTCATCGCGGCCATCGGCCCGCCCTCCTCGTCCGGCTTCGTGGAGTCGAACTCGATCTCCCCCATCATCGGGGCGATCATCTTCCCGCGGATGGCCCCGACCTTCACCTCGATCCAGACGGAGCCGTCCCCCGCGACCTCCTCGACCGTGTAGCCGAGTTCCTTCTCGACGCGGACCTTCGACCCCATGTCGTTCCCCCCGATCTTCATGGACTGGTCCGTGTCCATGGTGAACCGGTAGGCGAACCGGTCCCCCTTGCGCACGTTCAGCCGGAGCGAGACCGGCTCGCCGCCGCCGGCTTGTCCCGGCGCCTGCGCGGCCGGCGCGGCCGGGATGGGAAGGAGGAGGAACGCGGCGAGCGAGGTCGTCTTCATGGGCGATTCTCCGTGGCCATGGGCGGGGCTTCAGCGACCCGCTGGGGGGCTGGACGGGGCCGGATCCTACCCGCGGGTCCCCCCGAGTCCGACCCGCCGGAGGGTCGAGGCGTGGGGAGCCCTCGCTACGGGTCCTCGAGGAACCGGACCTCCTCCCCGCCCGAGAGGGTCCGGATGAGGTCCAGGTAGGCCCGGAGGGGGATCAGCCCGAGCTCCTCCCGCAGCGCCTCGACCCTCGACCGGTCCTCCAGAGGGAGGACCACGGGCCGGCCCTGGTCGTCCTCCCCGATCTGGCTGCCGAATCGCTGGCGGCGCCCCATCGAGATCTGGAGGCGGTCGAAAAGGAGGGCGAAGTCCTGCGAATCGACCCGGCCCGCCCGCATGTCCTCCTCGATCGCGGGCAGCGCGGCCGTCATCAACGGCAGGTCCCCGCTGTGCTGGACGATGAGGAACGCGGCCCCGGCCGCCTCCCGGCCGAAGCGGGTCGCGTCGATCCAGCCGACGCGCCGGACCGTCTCCTTCAGGAACGCCGTGTTCGCCTCGTCGACCCCCATCATCTCTTCGAGGCGGTTGGGGTCCTTCCGGACCGCCTGGTCCTCCTCCCTCCGGCGCGCGAGCTCCTCGCAGATCGCCCGGACCGTCGCCTCCGGGGGCGGAGTGGCCGGGCCGAGGTCGAACCGGGGGAGGAGGAGGCACTCGGGAAGGCTCGCCGCGCGGGTGAACGCCCGGTCTCCCTGCGCGGTGCGCAGCGAGAGGGCCGACCCGTTGAGCGCGATGCCGACCCTCTCCTTCCTTCCCCAGCGCTCGAGGAAGAGCCCGGGCCGGTCGTGTCGGGCCCGGTAAAAGAGCAATTCCCCGTCGCGGAACCAGGTCACGCGGTCCGCCTCGAGCGCGATCGCCTCCTCGCCAAAGAGGGCGCGCCAGGCGCCCATGCGCGGCTCGAAGGCTCCCTCCTCCCCGGCGGGCAATCGGCAAGCGGGAGGGAGGGCGACGACGGGCATCAGGAGGTGGAGCGCTCGCCTCGCGAAAGCGCGCGGGATCACGGCCGGGCCTCGACGAGCGTCAATCCGAGCGAGGCGAGCTCCCGGAAGAGGAGGTCGGGATCGATCTGGCGATCGAGGCGGACGAGGCCCCTGGGCTCGAGGCGATCCTCCGCCATCGCCTTCACGGCGAGGGCGGCCGGGACGACGGGAGCGACGTAGCCGCGCTCGCGCGCGGCGAGGGCGATCCGGACCGGGGGGCCCTCGGGAGGGGTGATCTCGAAGCCGAGGGTCGAGGCCTTCGCGCCGAAACGGCGCGCGAGGGCGAGCCCGAGGGGCTGGCCGCGCTCGAGGAGCCGGCGCAGGCGCGGCCGGCGGACCGCCGCCGCGAACATCGCGTTCGTTCCCGGCGCGTGCGTGTCGACCCAGAACGCCACCCCGCGGAGCGAGGGCCAGACTACCGGGAGGTGGAGGGAGTCCGCGCTCTCCATCAGCCAGCCCCGCATCCGGCCGACGGGGGGAGGGAAGTCGAAGGCCCGGGATTCCGACCACCCCGTCGCGTCCGAGAGCCGGCCGTCGCGCCACACGCGGATGGGGCGGCCGACCGAGGCGAGGAGGGCCGCCCCCGTCGAGGGCCGCGCGGTGAACCGGGAGGCGGGCGCGAGGAAGACGTCGACCCGGACGGGAGCGGCGATGCCGCTCCGGCGCACCGCGGCGGCGCTGATCGCGGAGACGGACGAGCATCCGGGGAGCACCCGGATTCCCGCGGCCTCGATCCTCGGACGGAGGGCGAGGGTCCTCTCGGCGTATCCCAGGTCCTCGTTCAGGTCGACGACGTCGAAGCCCCCCTCGATCGCCCCCTCGAGGAGCGTCGTCGTCCGGCGCTGGTAGGGCCCCGCCGCGTCGAGGACCACGTCGCCGGGACGGAGCGTGGCCCGGATCGAGGCCCGGTCCTCGGCATCGACGCGGAGGTCCGCTCCCGGGCGCCGGGAGGCGAGGAGCGGCCTCACCCCCTTCGATCGGAGGAGCTCGGCCGCGGCCCCGCCGAAGAAGCCGAGGCCGCCGAGGACGACGACCCGCCTCACGCGATCTTCCGTCCGACGAACCAGACCCAGGGGCAGAAGAGCATCATCAGCGCCGCCGTCGAGGCCACGGTCGCGGGGACGCTCCCGGTGAAGGTCGAGGCCGTGAGGAATCCTCCCGCGATCCAGACCGCCCAGGTCCAGAGGAGGCTCAAACCGCGCAGCGTCCTCGTGCGCAGGGTGAGGAGGACTCCGGCGATCGTGTAGAGGCCGTTCGCGGCGCCGCCTGTGAGGATGCCCGCCGTCCGATCTAGCTCCCCCATCCGTCCGGGGAACCAGCTCATGAAGAGCGACTCGGCGCCGAGGTCGCAGGCGAGGCCCGCGCAGGCCGTTGCGAGAGCGAGCACCGACCACTTCGGCTCGCCGATCCGGGCTCCCCACCACGCGATGAAGGCGACGAGGGTGAGCCCGGCACCCATCCAGATCGCCCAGCTCGCCCGCCAGAGGAAGAGGTGGCCCTCGACGAACGCCGCGCGGGCGGCCGGGTCCGCGGTCGACTCGAGGCCGTGGCGCAGGACGAGGGGCATCGTCAGGGCGCCCGCCGCGTTGAACGCGGCGCAGGCGCGCGGCGCGAGCGCGCGGAGCCGGGCCCCGAGCCTGGTCCCGTCGAAGAGGAGGAGAACGAAGGGGAGCCACCAGACCCCGCAGTGGAAGACGACCAGTGGAAACGTCCGGACGTGCCAGAGCCCCGAGCGGACGGCGTGGACCCAGCCGACGGCGCCGAGGACCTTCGCCACAAGTCCGATCGCGACCCACGGTCCCGCGAGATCGACGCGGCGCGCCGCGTGCGCGTACGCGAAGGCGTAGAGGAAGATCGCGGCCCCGGCCGCCCGCGCGGCGTCGTCGTCGGGGGGGCGGGAGTCGAGGAGATGGAAGAGCGTGTCCGGAAGGACGAGGAGCCACGCGCCGAGGACGATCCCCTCGGCGGCGGCGAGGGCGAGGACGACGCGATGGAGTCGGGCCCGGAGCGGGTCGATCAGGGCGGAGGCGGGGCGCGCATCCTACGCGACCTCGACCTCGACCCAGGGCGATGGGACGGAGGGAGGCGCGACCCGCGTGGGTCGCTCGCCGGGTACGTCCATTGCTACAGCACGACGAGGCGCCCTGGATCGGGAGGGGGCGCGACCTCTCCCCGGAGCGATCGCCGGCCCGTCGGGTCCGATGTAGCATCCGGGCGCCCCCTCCTCGCCGGCGACGGCAGGGAGTACCGATGTTGCGCATTGCGCGCCTCGCTTCGGCCGCGGCCTTGTGCGCGGTGCCGCAGGCTCCCTCGGGCCCCGAATCTCGGGAGACAGGGGAGAGGGTGCGGCTCTTTCGGTTGATGAGGGAGGACCTCGACTACGAGAGCGGGAAGGGCGTGGCGAGCGAGGGACTGGATCGGATTTCTGCGAGGCTGGAGGCGGAGATCGACGGGGCCGTGGAGGATCTCGGAGTCGACTGCTTTTGGGTAGGCAATGCGACCTCCTTTCGGCGGTCGCGGGTAGTCGGAATCGCGTTCCGGGAAGGAGGCGCGCAAGACGGGGTCGAGCGGCGACTGAAGTCGATCGGGTTTCGGGTGGATCGGGTTGTGCTCACCGGGATCAAGATGGCGCCGTACGAGGGGAGGCTCGAGAGGGAGGTCGACTTCCTCCACATGGGGGGCGTCGCCGACGTGGCCCGCGTCGTCCCGAGCCCCGACGGAAGAACGGCTCTCGTCCTGCACTTACCGGAGTGCAAGGCGGAGAGGTTGCTCGCGCTGTCGAAGCACCTGGGAGGCGAGATCGCCTGGGAGCCGATCCGACTGGAAGTGGTCTCGGGCGACCCAGGCATCGGCGGGATGAAGCTCCAGCAGGCGCTCCGCGCCTTCCCCGGGATTCGCCTCGTGCCCCCTGGAGCGAATGCCGACTCCTTCACGGTCGAGGTCGAGATGCGGGAGTTGTCGGAGCTCCAGCGGCGCGGTTCCCCCTTCGGGGCGTCTCCGGCTCCGATCGTCGACCGATTGCGGAAGGCGGGGATCGAGGTGCGCGAGGCCCGTTGAAGGGGGAGCGTGGCGTCCCGAGTCGTGGGGGGGCGTCCATTAGCAATCTCCTGATTCGGACGGACTTGGGAGGGGATTCCTCGCGGAAGGAGTGGCGCCCGGGTCCAGTCCGGGACGCGGTCGGTCGATAGGGGGCCCCAATTCAGGACGCGAGCGTCTGGAGTTCCGCGGACGCCGCGGCCGTTTGGGGAAAGGGAAGCCTGGATGAAACTGCGCCTTGCCGCGGGGACGGCAGTGGCCACGGGGCTCCTCGGCCTCGCCGCCTTCGCCTCCGATGGGATCGGAAGCCTCTCCCTCGTGTCCACCACGGGGAATCCGACCCTGGGGGCGACCGTGAAACTCGCGCTGAGCGGCCCGCCCGGGGCGATGTACACCTTCTCGATCGGCCTCCCGGGAGGGGGGAACGTCCCGCTCGTCGGCCCGGTCGACATCCTCCTCCCGTACTTCTTCACGATGGCGAACGGCGTGCTGCCCGGGAGCGGGGACCTGATCTTCGTCCAGCCCGTTCCGGTCGCGCCGGCCCTGATGGGGATGGAATTCGTCTACCAGGCCGCCGCGGTCGACGGGAGCTCCCCGACCGGGTTCGGCGTCTCGAACCCGGTGCGGGTCGAGATCGCCCCCCCCTCCAGCTTCGCCTTCGCGGAGGTCCCCACGGCGATGCCGATCCTCCCGGTCGCGAACGGGATGGAGCCGGTCGTCGGGGACGTCGACGGGGACGGGGACCTCGACGCCTACGTCCCGACGATGTCGGCGAACCTGCTGAACTTCGCCTCGCAGAACCTCCTCCTCCTGAACGGCGGGTCGGGGAACTTCTCGGACGCCTCGGCGACCCACCTCCCGGCCGTCCTCGAGTCGAGCGCCTCCGCCGTCCTCGCCGACTTCGACGGGGACTTCGACCTCGACCTCGCGGTGGGGAACGGGATCGACTCCTTCGCCGCGCAGCTGCCGACCGCGAGCCACCTCTACTCGAACGACGGGACGGGCCACTTCACCCTCGAAGGGGACTTCCCGGGCGGGCCCGACTACGTCTCCTCCCTCGCGGCGGGGGACGTCGACGGCGACGGCGACATCGACCTCGTGATGGGCAGGAACGGCAACGGGGCCGGCGCGCCCGAGCGGCTCCTCCTGAACGACGGGGCGGGGAGCTTCGCGGACGGCACGAACGGGCCCGGGACGGGGATCCCCGCCTTCACGGACGCGACGAGCCGCGTGATCCTCGCCGACGTCGACCGGGACGGGGATCCCGACCTCGTCGTCGGGAACTACGGGACCGGCGGATCCCGCGTGCACAAGAACAACGGCGCGGGGATGTTCACGGCGCTCTCCGGAGCCTTCCCCTCCACGAACTCGGAGTGGCTGACCGACCTCGCGGTCGCGGACCTGAACGGCGACGGGGACCTCGACGCCGTCGGCGTCGCCCTCCCCTCGGGGAGCGGGACCTCCTTCGTACGGGTCTTCTCGAACAACGGCTCCGGGGTCTACAGCTACCAGACGAACGGGGTGACCGGGATGCCCGCGATCTCGGACCTCGTCGACGCGGGGCTGGGGGACCTCGACGGCGACGGGGACGTCGACGTCGTCGCCGCCGGCCTCTCGGGCGGGCCGGACTGGCTCCTCCTGAACGGCGGGACCGGCCAGTTCACGGTCCAGGCGGCGCAGATCGCGGCCCCAGCCTGGACGCGGAACCCGATCCCGTTCGACGCGGACGGGGACAACCTCCTCGACCTCCTCTACTCCGCGAACGCGCCGAACGGGACTGCGCGCCTCCTCCTGCGCTAGGCCCCGCAAATCAACCGGGGGCGCCGCGCGAGCGGCGCCCCCGGATCGTTGGCAGGAAAGAAGGCTCGGGCGTCCTTACGGGACGACCGTCAGGCTGAATCCG